>CAYJQP010000029.1:0-8840 GCA_964372385.1 Candidatus Woesearchaeota archaeon
CAAATATTAAAAACCCACTATTCTAAAACTAACAATGGAAACTAAGTTTGGCGACTTTGAAGAATTAAAAGAAGAAACAGAAGTAAAGGAAGAAGAGCAGGATGAAACTCAACCAAGAATAAAACTTCCAAACAAAAAAAATAATGAGATTATTGGAATAGTAATCCAGCGTTTGGGAGGTAATAGGATGGAAGTCAAAACAACCGACGGAAAAACAAGAAACTGCCGCGTTCCAGGCAGATTCAAAAGAAGATTCTGGCTTCGCCAAGGCGATATCGTTATAATAACTCCATGGGAGCATGACGATTCAAAAGGCGACATAATATACCAATACAAAAAAACACTTATGCATCAGCTTAAAACGCGTGGACTCCTCCAAAATCTAAACGAAGAATTCTAATTGCCGTAATACTTTTCGCTATGAATTTTATAACTCTTAGGAGCAATACAACATAATAAAACTCTTCTGCCGCCGCCACAACAACAAAACTTCAAATGTATGTCATCTCTTAAAACAAAAAGCGAAGAGACATGAACACTTCTATAATCTCGTCCACTCGTCCTCCTAACTTCAAAACTCACTTCTCTGTCCAAAGATGTGCCTCTAATATCGCCAATCACAACATCAATTTCTTCCTCGTCTCTGCTTATATTGATTCCTTCTCCAACTCGCAATTTATATTTCATAAAAATCTATAACCCAAAAACCTTTTAATCCTATCTCTCTTCCCTTCGGCATGCAGGAAAAACAAGAAATAATAAATTTCCAGAAGATAGAAAAAAAATGGCAGAAACGCTGGGAAAAAGCAAAGCTCTTTGAATTAAAAGAAAACAAAAAACAAAAATTCTATCTCTTGGAAATGTATCCCTATCCATCTGCTTCTGGATTGCACATGGGTCACGCTTTCAATTACATAATCGGAGATGTTCTCGCAAGATTCAAAAGAATGCAAAATTTCAATGTCTTACATCCGATGGGTTTTGATTCTTTCGGACTGCCGGCAGAAAACGCAGCAATTAAATCAAACTCTCATCCTAAAATCTTTACTGACGATGCTATAAAAAATTACATAAAACAATTAAAAATGCTAGGAATTAGTTACGATTGGTCGCGTATGATTTACAGCCACGATTCTGAATATTACAAATGGAATCAGTATTTTTTCCTCCAATTCTATAAAAACAATCTCGTTTATAGAAAAAAATCCCCTGTTAATTTCTGCGCCAAATGCTCTACTGTTTTAGCAAACGAGCAGGTGCACAATGGAAAATGCTGGCGCCATCAAGACACAGATATCGAAATAAAACATCTAGAACAGTGGTTTATCAATATAACAAAATACGCAGAAGAACTTCTTCAAGATTTAGACAAGCTGGACTGGCCTGAAAGAATCAAGATTATGCAAAAAAACTGGATTGGAAAAAGTCAGGGCGCTGAAATAGTTTTCAAAATAAAAAATAAATCATGGAAAATTTTCACAACACGTCCTGACACATTGTTCGGCGTCACATTCTTA
This sequence comes from Candidatus Woesearchaeota archaeon, assembly GCA_964372385.1. Taxonomy (GTDB): domain Archaea; phylum Nanobdellota; class Nanobdellia; order Pacearchaeales; family GW2011-AR1; genus JAUSIK01. Next base: position 1,518 of record CAYJQP010000029.1, read on the forward strand.
GTGATTTCAGCACAGCATCCGCAATTAGCAGACTTAGTCACAGAAAAACAAAAAAAAGAAGTTGAGATATTTTTAAAAAAAATAAAATCAACAAAACAGGAAGACATTGAGCAATTGGAAAAAGAGGGCGTCTTCACAGGCTCCTATGCTGAACATCCTCTGACAAAAGAAAAGCTCCCTATTTGGGCAGGCAATTTTGTCCTCGCAGAATACGGTTCAGGCATGGTAATGGCAGTCCCTGCTCACGATCAAAGAGACTTCCAATTTGCAAAAAAATACAACTTGCCGATAAAGCAAGTTATCAAACCAAAAGACAAAAAAACAGAAGAGAAAATAAAACAAGCCTACGAATCTTCGGGCGTTCTAATCAACTCAAACGAATTCAGTAATCTCTCATCAGAAGAAGCAAAAGAAAAAATAACAAAAGCTCTTGAATCTAAAAATTTAGGGAAGAAGACAACACAGTATAAATTGCGAGACTGGCTTATCTCAAGACAGAGATACTGGGGAACTCCAATCCCGATAATTTACTGCGAAAAATGCGGAATCGTCCCTGTCCCGGAATCAGAACTCCCAATAAAACTCCCTGAAGAAGTAAAATTTGGAGAAGGAAATCCTCTAGAAACAAACAAAGAATTCGTAAATGCAAAATGCCCAAAATGCAGCTCAAAAGCAAAAAGAGAAACAGACACAATGGACACATTCTTTGATTCATCCTGGTATTTCCTAAGATTCACAGACTCAAAAAATGCAAAACATCCATTCAAAAAAGAAACAGCAGAATACTGGATGCCTGTTGATTTCTATACTGGCGGAGCAGAGCACGCAACAATGCATCTCATATACGCGCGCTTCTTCACAAAAGCTCTCCGTGATTTAGAATTTCTCAACTTCAGTGAGCCATTTACAAAATTGTTTAATCAGGGAATGGTCCATAAAGACGGAGTCGTCATGTCAAAATCCAAAGGAAACGTAATTCTTCCTGAAGAAGTTTCAGATAGATATGGAATAGACACTGCAAGAATATTCCTTATGTCCATTGCTTCTCCTGACAAAGATATTGAGTGGAGTGAAAACGGCATTGAAGGAGCATTAAGATTCGTAACAAGAATATGCGAATATTTAACAAAAATAAAAAAAGGTAAAAGCTCGCAAAGAATAGAGCATAAAATAAATAAAACCATAAAAGAAATCACAGCAGAAATAGAAAACATTCGTTATAATTTCGCGCTCATAAAGCTAAGGGAACTGTTGGCAGTTTTAGAAGAAGAAACTCAAATATCAAAATCCGATGCTGAATCTTTCATTAAACTCCTCTCTCCATTCTGCCCTCACATAGCAGAAGAGCTATGGGAAAAAACAGGCCATAAAACATTCATCTCAAAAGAATCCTGGCCAGAAGCAGACGAATCAAAAATTTCAGAAGAGTTGGAAAAGCAGGAAGAAATTCTTGAAAAAACAATTGAGGACATAAATAACATAATAAAAATTATAAAAGAAAAATTCAACAAACCGCCAACTTCAGTTTATTTGTATGCAATTCCAAATGAAATTGAAATTTACAATCAAGAAAAAATAAAAAAGAAACTACATCTTAATGTAAAAGTATACAAAGTTAACGACAAAAATATTTACGACCCAGAATCAAAAGCAAAAAAAGCCAAGCCAGGCAAGCCCGGGATTTATATAGAATAATCAACCTTGTCTAAATTCTTTCGCTCACAACAGAAAATCAGCCATTCATCACTAAAAAATGCTCATAAGAATATTTATACTAAATCTGCCTGAATATAACATGAAACAAAATTATGTCATTCCAACGATATGCACCAGATGCGGCTCAACTTTTGATTTATGGTATGAACTTATAGAAGGAGAAAAAAGAATTAACAAAGAGGAAATTGAAGAAAAACTTGGAAAAAAGCACGACGCAGAGTCTTTATGCTGGGATTGCAAGCAGGAATTCCTGACAACTTTAAAAATCCCGCGGACAGAAGAAAGCGACGACCAATTAGAACTTGAAGACTTCTACCTTGATTTGGACGTTGACATCCAATAAAAGATACCCAACTTCTTCAAAAAACAAATACTTCATAATCATAACCCAAAAACCAAATATTTTGGAATTATCTCTAAAAAGGCAATCATCTCCGAAAAGTAATCATATGCCCCTTTTTAGTTACTCGCTATATAAACTCTCTTATTCTGAAAAAATTATAATGCGCATTCTACTATCTATATAAATAAAACTCTCTTAAAATTTTCATGACACAACAATTAGCAATGCCTGCAAGATGTAACAAATGCGAATTAATCTTCGACATGAGCTATGACTTTAAAAAATATTACGCTAAAAAAGAGCAAGATTCTTACGAGAACGAATATGAAGACTTTGAAGATCTCGCTGAAGAAGATGAAAGCATAACAAACCTCTGCTGGGAATGCAGAAATATAGAATGATTGCTTTTTCTAAAAAGGAAAACTTTAAATAATACCATTACATAATAATAACATGAATTACCCTGCTTCAAGGGTGATGTATCACAAACAAAACATGAACCAAAGAGAAACTTACAAATTAGCTGTAATCTTAAAAGACGGAAAATTTGCAACAATTAATGCGGACTCTTTAGAAATAGATTTAGAAAAAGAAAGCCAAGACGGAGATTATCTGATAATACAAACAAGAAAGTTTCAAGAAAGAGATATACAAACAATAATCAGCCAATACAAAGGCAAAACAGAATGGGGTCAACTAAGAAGTTACTTAAGAGGACAAGCATTATCAATAGAAACAAAAGAAGAAGAATTAATACGATTAAGAAAAGAAAATGAAGAAGACCCTTTTGCAAAAAGGCTTGAAAATCTAGGGGAAAGATTTGCATTTGAAAATTCATTGGGAAGAGCCGGCTTAGGAGGAGTGCAATCAAAAGTAATGGAAAAATTAATAAAAGACCACTTAAAAAAAACAGGAAGACAATATCCCAATTAACTTTATATAACTCCTCTAAAACAAATCTCCATGTCAGAACTATTTAAAGCAATAATCTTGGCAATCATTCAGGGAATTACAGAATGGTTTCCTGTCTCTTCTTCAGGACACCTGCTCGTCGCTGAAACCATCCTAAACTATAAAGCCTCACTTACATTTAATGTCGCGCTCCACTTCGGAACATTAATGTCTGTCTTCGTCTATTTCGGCAAAGACATAACTGATATTATTCAAGACCTCTTAAAATTAAAATTTCAGACAGAAAACGCTAAGCTCGGCATCTATCTTATCATCGCAACAATTCCTGCAGCCATCATTGGATTCTTTTTTATAAAACTCACAGAAATTTTCAACAATCTGACAATAACAGCCATCGGCTTTGCTATAACAGGTCTTCTTCTAATAATAACCTCGCTGAATCTAAAAATCCCAAAAAAATCTCTAAACAAAAAAAACGCTCTCATTATTGGAATAGCTCAAATATTCTCGCTCTTCCCCGGAATCTCTCGTTCAGGCACAACTCTCTCCCTTGGATTACTCTCTGGCTTAAAAGAAAAAACAGCCCTGAAATTCTCATTTCTCATGTCAATCCCAATAATTTTCGGAGCAAACATTTTAACAATCCAAAACCAGACTCTTCCTAAAGAATTAATCTGGGCAACTCTTTTTTCATTTCTCGTCGGTCTAGTCTCACTTCATTTAATCTACAAGCATATTCTCACTAACAAAAAAAACTTAAGATATTTCGGCATCTACGCCCTCGCTCTCGCCTTAACTATTGCAATAACTTCAATATCATAAATAAAATCCATCACACAAAAATTAAAAACCCATTTCCCTAAAAATAAGCATGTGCAGAATGATTGCAGTCTTAGGGCATTTAAAAAAAAATGAAACCGAAAAAATCCTAAATAGCTTCTCAAAAATGTCGCAAGGCAAATATGAACTAAATGAGCTAAACACAAAAAAAGCAAAATTCAAGCATGATTCTGGCTGGGGTGTTGTATATAAAGAAAAAAATAAATATTCCCTCTATAAAAGCACGCACCCCTCCTGGAAAGATAAAAACCTCAAAGAATTTTTCAACAAAAAAATATTCCTCCTTCACGCGAGAAAAGCCGTAATCGGCTCAAAAAAAATAGCAAACACTCATCCCTTCAGAAAAAAATACAAAGGCAAAGAATGGTTTTTCTGCCACAATGGCACAATCAAAGACAATCTCCAGCAATACAAAAACTTAGAAGGCAATACAGATTCAGAAAAATTTTTCCTCTATCTTTTAAAAAACCTAAACAAGAAAAAACAAATCAGCTCAATAGAAAGCTCAATAGAAAAATTAAAAAATTACAGCTCATTAAACTCGTTCCTTTTAAACAAAAATAATCTGTACATAATAAACAAATATAAAAAATATCCAAAATACTACACATTGAAAATATCAAAAAAAGCCAATGGAATTATCATCTCGTCAGAAATCCTTCCAGAAATAAGCAGCTCATGGAAAAAACTCCAGAATGGCCAAATATTAAGAATTAATCTGAAAACCCTTGAGATTCAAACGAATTGAACATCTCCTTCAACATCGCAAATCTCTCACTATATGTTATTCATAACATAAAGTAGGCTACAAATAACATAATTCACTCAACAACCCCCTTAATCCTCCTCACACCAGCCGCAACGCTCTCTTCTTTAACAATCCTAAATCTTCCAATCTCGTGAGTGTTGCTGACATGCGGTCCCGTGCAAATCTCCTTGCTAAACCACCCTTTCTTCTCGCTCTTGTCCAAGACAGTGTAAACAGAAACCATTTCAGGATATTTAGCCCCAAATTCTGCCTGCGCCCCGCCTCCAATCGCATCTTCCAGCAAAACCTCAGAACGAACAACTTCCAAGCCCTCTTTAATTTTCAAATTAACCAGCTCCTCAACTTTCTTAATTTCTTCGCTGCTAAGCTTCCTGCTAAAATTAAAATCAAATCTCAATCTTTCAGGCGTTATATTGCTCCCTCTCTGTCTTACTTCACTTCCTAAAACCCGCCGCAGCGCTTCATTTAACAAATGCGTCGCAGTATGCAATTTCCTGACAGCTTCAGAATCATCAGCCAATCCGCTCTTAAAAATTCCCCCGGAAACAGTTCTGCTCAGCTCCTGATGTCTTCTAAACTCATCATTGTATTCTTCTAAATCAACCTTCGCCCCTCTTTCTTCAGCCAATTCCTCTGTCATCTCTATCGGAAACCCATAACTCTGAAATAAAAGAAAAGCTTCTTTCCCCGTAATAATTTTGTCCTTGCAAACTTCATCAAATTTTTTCAGACCTTTCTCCAAAACATCCCTAAAACGATTTTCTTCTTCCTCCAACGAAGAATAAACAAACTTATGATTTCGCTCCAACTCCTGATAATCAGAATAAATCTTTAGCACTGTTCTCGCAGCACGAACTGTAAAATTCTCGTTAATTCCAAGCATTCTTCCATATCTAATTGCCCTTCTAATCAATCTCCTCAAAACATATCCCTGTCCCAAATTGCTCGGCTTTATTCCCCTCTCGTCTCCTAAAATAAAAACACTAGCTCTAATATGATCTGCAATTATCCTCATCGCTTTCTCATTCTCCTTATATTTTTTTCCAGAAATCTTCTCAATCTCCTCAATAACAGGCAGAAATATCGTCGTCAAATAATTATCATTCAATCCGTTTAAAACAGCCAATGTCCTCTCAACGCCACCGCCAAAATCAACATTTTTCTGCCTTAGTAAAGCATAACTCGCTGAATTTGAATATATAAAATCTTTAATCTGTTTATTATTCCTGTATAAAATTGATTTAATACCCAATTCTTGTGCTGACTTTATATTCTCTTCTTTATGGTCAAAATAAATAACCTCTTGAGAAGATAAGCTATACTGCTTTAACAATTCCTTAAAATATTTAGAATTTGATTTATCTGGTTTCTTTAATAAACTAAATATCTGAAAATTATAATCGCGCAAATCATTTTTTATTTCATCGGGATTTGCATTTGTAACAACAATTATGTTCTTTCCTGAATCTTGAAGTATGTCTGCTAATTCTTTATTTAGTCCTTTCTCTTTGTCTGTTAATGTATTTACCGCATCTGCTAAAATTGCTTTTATCTTAATTTTATTATATTCCATAAAAACATCATTCCCTATCTCAACCCAGTTCTCATCATCAGAATTAAATATCTTAGGCGTCTTTCCTCCAGTCCAATAAAACATTTCCGTGCAAGGCCCACACGGCCCTATCTCTCCGGCAGGCCCCCACCAATTGTCTTTTTTCCCAAGATAAGCAATTCTATCTTTAGGAATTCCCAAACTTTTCCAGATATCTGCGCTTTCTTCATCCTTCCCGACACCTATCTCTTTGTCTCCTCCAAAACAACTAACAGCCAATTTATCCTTCTCCAATTTCAAAACATCTGTCAAAAATTCAAAGCTAAATGAAATCGCCTCTTTCTTAAAATAATCTCCCAAGCTCCAATTCCCAAGCATCTCAAAAAAAGTATGATGCACTTCATCTCCAACTTCGTCAATGTCATCAGTCCTCAAGCATTTCTGAACATCAACAAGTCTTTTCCCAAGCGGATGCTTTTCCCCCAGCAAATAAACTACAAGTGGATGCATTCCAGCAGTTGTAAACAAAACCGTCGGATCATTTTCAGGAATCAAAGAAGCAGAAGGAATCTCCTTATGCTTTTTGCTCTTAAAAAAATCAACATATTCTCTAATAAGCTCCTGCCTTGTCTTTGCCCCATTCACTTTTATTTCTTTGCCTTTCTTCATGCACTCTAAACAGAAAAAGATTTTATAAAACTATTGTGCCACTTTACTTTCGTTCTTTTCCAATTCCTCAGAAACAGCTCCTAAATATCTCTCAGCCTCACTTTCAGAAACACCTTCAGAAAAAAGAGGCTTTCTATCAAGCTCAAAATAATCTACATGATCCCTTCTATTTCCATCAAGACCGCCATCATAAATTGAAATTGCCATCTTCATAAACTTTTTACGTATTCCTAAAAAATTTCGTCTAGTTTCACTCACTTTCACATCAGCCCATCTATATCTCTTAACTTTTTCAACAGAACCTAATCTATAACTAATTTCATAAGAAGGTTTAACTTCAATTTCCCATCCTACTTTAATAGCTGCATCTTTCAAAGCAGACTCCAAAGTCTGGTAACTGACCTCTCTGCTTAAATTAACTATTGTCATCTCAATTAAGAATATCTTTACTTTAAAAGGATTTCTATACTCCCAAAATCAATCCAAAACATAAGCATGATAATACTCAAGCATCTCTCTAAA
>CAYJQP010000030.1:0-4201 GCA_964372385.1 Candidatus Woesearchaeota archaeon
TCTTATCAGGGGATGATGCTTTAGGGGCGCCGTTGGTTTATACTGTTAATAATGTTTTTAACACAAACCCAGACCCTGATTTTAGTTATATTTGTTTGAATGACATAGATCTTGAAGAATATTGCGGAGACGATGATGGATGTGTAATTAGGGTTGTGGCAAATCGGAAAACTGATGATTATGTCACTGTTACAGACTTTTCTTTATATGCAGAACAAGAGTCTTTTTCTAACAAGGTAAACGTAGGATTTCATGGATATACATCAAGTGCATTAGGAGTTATTTCATGGATAGTTGGAGATGCCGCTAGAAGTCTAATTTTTGATAGTCCTTCTGATTGGGTGCAATTAGTTGATTATAGACACAGTTATTGTTCAGGCAATAATAATTTAGTTTATGCAGATCCTTTTAAATTTACATTGCTTGTTCCTGAAGCTATAAGGGCAAAGATGATAGTTTATGACAGCTATTCTATAAAAGAGCCTGTTCAGATAAGTAGTACTCCGGGATTGCCGAGTGATGTTTACATTTTTGCTATTGATGATAGAGGTGAAAATGAGGGATGTTCTTATGAAGTGAATTATGGAGGTTGTGGGCATGTTCATAGCTTTAGAACTTCTGGGGAGTGGAATTATAATGTTTGCCATACTCAAACAGAAGCAAAGATTGAAGAATTATGTCCACAACTTGACAGTATAACTATAACTTGGGATACGGATAATCCTAGATTGGGAGATATTCCTGGTGGAGGCCTAGGAAGTTAAGTTGTTTAGATATAAACTAAATCTGACGAAAAGTGCATTATCTATGTTCTAATATATAGATTCAAAAGATATATAAATAAAGGATATTATATATTTTATTATATAACTGATGAAAGGAGGTGGAAGATGGCGAAAGGTAAACAAGGCAGTACAATTGGAAGGTGGGCATTTTTGATAGGAGTTATACTAGCTGTGGCGCTTGGTTTATTCGGGAAATTAGATGAGACATGGATACTTGTGCTTGTTGTTATTGGATTAATTGTGGGCTTGCTTAATATTTCTGCAGGAGAAGTAAGCAATTTCCTCATGTCTGGAGCAGTGCTTATAATAGCTAGTGCTTTAGGACAAGGGGTTATTAGTTCTAGTGCTTTGCTTGATGGGGTATTGCAGTCGTTGCTTGCAATTTTCGTGCCAGCTACAATAATTGTTGCTATAAAAAATGCTTTTAGTTTAGCTAGGCATTAGAAAGCTTATTTTTTATTTTTATTAAATTTATTTTTTATTTTTATTAAATTTATTTTTTATTTTTATTAAATTTATTTTTTATTTTTATTAAATTTGAATTAGGTTTTGTATAAAGACTATTAGTGATAAAAACAAATAACGAACGGTAATAACTGATATTTATTATTTATAAAGTTCTAGTTATGATTCATTTTATTTAGAATTATACAAAATATATTTTTTATTTAAGATGCAAGCGAGTTAAATAGGAATAAAATTAAAACGAGCTACTTAATTTTATTTTTCTTTAATGCATTGTCTAGTTTTTTTTCTATTCTTTCTAGCTTTTGCTCCATTGTGTAAAGCCTTTTTCTTTTTATTCTGTTATTAATTAGGATAATTATTTGAAAGATGAGCCAAAGGATTATTACAAGCCCGATTGCTTGAATCCAACGGCCTATTTTCCCTAATTCCAATGTTAGATTTGTTATAATGTCTGTCGGTGAGTTTGCTAATTCTTCTAATGCCATTTTTTATTGAAGATGGAAGAGTTTATATTGTTTTTCGTAGGGCTTTGTTTTTGTGCTTGCTTGTGCTTGTGAATGATGATAAAATAATTAAGTGATTGATATGTTAAAAGACAAAAAATAGCCTTGCAGTTGTTGATAATGATTATTAATGAAAATATGTCTAAATATTAGTTTAGGATTTCTTTAGCTAAACGATTTATGCATCTGTTATGAGTTTAATAAATATTAATGGCATTAAGTTTATGTTTTTTATATTTGTAACATCCGATAGAATTAAAAGGGGTTTGGATTTTTTAGATTTGGCTGCATAGCTCAGTGGCAGAGCACCAGTCTCATGAGCTGGGGGTCCCGAGTTCAACTCTCGGTGCAGCCATATTATTTTTTAAGCAAGGAAGAAAGAAGAGCAATATTTATTAATCATGTCTGCTTATTTTTAATATGGCAAAAAGAGGTAGCGTGGTTTTATGGAAAATGCAGATTGCGAGCAAAATTATTTTTTTCTTTAATGTTTTTTTGGCTTTGATGATAATCAGCGGAGGCTGGCTTCTTGTTCAGACTGGCTTTGGAAAAGCGGCGATGTGGTTTGGATTTATTATGCTTTCATTGAGTGTTATTTTGAGAGTGGCTGGGAAATGGTGATTTGGAATTTTGAATTTTTATTTATATTACTGTCACAGATTGAAACTTCATTAAGTTTCAGAACGGCCATATCCTAAATTAAACAAATCATAATTTTTTATTTGTAATTTGAAAGTATTGTTCAAGATACGGAGAGTACATGGGTATTGAGGAAATATAACAAAAATCAAAAAAGCTTGCGCGAATTTGCAACAATTATATTTTTTTGAGATTATAGCGAGAGACCAAAATATAGTGAAAGACATAAGTCTTTCCCTAAATAGTCAACGACAAATTGAGGAAAAACTAAAGTCGTTGACTATAATTGAGCAAGCTTTTTGTTCTCTCGAATATACAAAGTGACATTTTGCTCAATTATTTGATTCACTTTGTATATATTAAAGAAAGGGTTTTGATAATGAGTGTGATGGGAGGCGATTTTTATGCAATTACTCTTATGCCATCGCCTTCTTTTCTTGGGATGATATGAATGTGCGCATGCATAACTGCTTGGCCTGCGGGGGCGAGGTTATTCATTAAAATGTTAAAGCCATCACCATGCTTTTTTTCCAAGACTTCTGATGAAATTTTTTTTATAAGTTGGAGCATTTCATTTCCCAGTGTATTTGGAATGTCTAAGATTGTAACATAATGTTTTTTTGGGATGACTAGCGTGTGACCCTTTGTTCTTGGATTTGCGTCAAGCATTGCGATGAAATTGTTTGTTTCATCTATAATTTTTGCAGGGATTTCTTTTTTTGCTATCTTGCAAAAAAGGCAGTTTTGTTGCTTCATGATTTTTTTAGGAGAGTGAGGTTTTTATATTTTTGTTAAAGGGCAGGAGTTTTGTTAATGCAACGGGCGATAAAATGGAACTTACTATAATTATCCTAAAGTCTTTAATGTTAATTTTAAAGTATCAATCGCCCTTTATGTTATCAGGATATTTAATAGTTAGAGTGATTTTATTTTTTTACTGAAAAGAGGAAGTGTAAAAATTTTGTTTTAGGATTTGCCTGTTGACATGCTCTCTTTTGAAGTTTGGCAGAAGGAAAGAGAGCAGAGAGCGTTTTTCTTTTGTGTTTGTTATTGCTGCGCTTAGGCGGCTGATTTCTTTTGCGAATTTTGAGCTTTTGCTGTAGACTGGGATTGGGATTCTTGTAAAAGTTGAGCGAACTGCTTTTTTGTCGTCGTGGATTCTTGCGACTATTGGTATTTCTACTGTGGATTCAATTTCTTTCAGTGTTAATTCGTATTTGGGATCACGGATTTTGTTTATGATTATTCCTGAAATTTGGCTTCCTCTGCTTATTGCCAGTTTGGATGCTTTTAATGTGCACGAGAGTGTCGGGTAGTCGGGCGTTGTGACAATGAAAAGATTATCAGAAGCAAGCATTGTTGATAGCATTTCTGCATTTAGAGCTGGCGAGGAATCAATTATTATGAAGTCGTATTCATTTTTTATATTCTTAATTTTATCTTTTAGTTTCAGAGCATTTATTGCAGTGTTGAAGACGTAGCTTCCCGGGATTACATCAACGCCGAATCTTTCATGGATTGCAGAGGTGATTTTTGCCTTATTTGCCAAAACATGATGAATTGTTTTTTTTGGTTCAACGATGTCCATGTGCAGGCCGAGATTTGGCGCTGAAAAATTTGCATCTATTAAAAGGATTTTTTTGTTATAGTTGTTTGCGAGGTCTGTTGCTAGTGAAGTAGCAATTGTGGTTTTTCCTACACCTCCTTTTATTGCAATAATGCCTATTGTTTTTGGCATGTTTTTAATAAAGTGGAGAGGGTTTATATGCTTTTTGAATATCTATAATTCTGTTCATTCTTGCTGTG
>CAYJQP010000030.1:4301-8823 GCA_964372385.1 Candidatus Woesearchaeota archaeon
GCTTTTTAGTTTTTTGTTTGTATGTTTTGTAATCTTTAAAGTTTTTTTCGAAGAATTTTTCTTCTAATTTTATTCTAAGAGCAATAAGAGAGCCATGACAGCTATGCCGATAATAAATGCCAATAGCTGTATGAAAGATTTTATGATGTGCTTTTCTTTGTGCAATTCCGGGATTAAGTCAGAGGCGGCGATGTAGATAAAGCCGCCTGCTGCAATTGGGATTAAAATTAATTCTATGTTTTCTGTTATTTTGGTGAAGAGAAGTGTGATTACTGCGCCGAGGATTGCGAACAGCGCTGAAGAAAAGTTAAGAAGCAAGGCTTTTGATTTTGTGAATCCTCCATGGAGCAGAATTCCGAAATCTCCGATTTCCTGCGGGATTTCGTGCAATGCAACTGCGAGAGTTGTGGCTATGCCTACAGGAATTGAAACTATATAGCTTGCGGCGATTATTATTCCGTCAAGAAAATTGTGTACCGCGTCGCCGACAAGAATTACATATACGAAAGGATGCACTTCTTTTAATGTGTGGCTATGCTGATGCTCCCAATGAATTATTTTTTCAAGAACGAAAAAGATTGCGATGCCGGAGAGAGTGTAAAGAGAGATTGAAATTGTGAATGAGTTTTTTTCTATTATTTCTGGGAGGAGATGGATGAAAGCGTCGCCGAGAAGAGCGCCTGCAGAAAAACTTATTAGATAAATTAATATTTTTTGCAGTTTTTTTGTTTTAATTGCTAATGTAAATATTCCTATAAATGAGAGAAGACTTATCAGCAAAACACTTAATATTGTGTATTGGATTACGCTTGCCATTTTATTATTTTAATTTTGAAGGGTATTTAAAACTAGCTTTTGATTTTTTTTATTTTGAATTAGCTTTTATACAATCCTCTTGGATTGTAGAGCTTAATTGTTATGAAATAAACTAAAGAACCAATCCATTGGCCGAGAACGATGACAATTATCCAGACTATTTTTTCAACATCATTTTTGAATTTTCTTTGTGCGCAGTCAACTATCATCCAAATCCAGAAAGCGAGCAGAAGGGCTGCTATTAGTATTGCTGCGCTTCCTAAAGCTATTACGAATGGCCAGAAGATTATGTCGGAGATTCCCATTTGGTTATAAGTTTTTTAGGGTATTTAAGTTTATTTTTTAGGGTACTGTTAAATGAAAAGGTGATGGATATTTTTAAATAACCATATTACGACGATGAAATTTATAATTAATTGATATTGAGGATTTTGAGGATAATTATAGAGTTATTGACGATAAAGTTCTATTTTATCACCCGTTGAGTTAACAAAACCTTTTTGGGATTGAGCTGTATGAGTTCATGAAATTTTTTCTGTAGGACTTGCGTATTTTTTGCTTAAAAGCATTTACAAGGCGGGTTAATGGTTATACATAAATAATAAGTATTTTTTATATAAATAGTAATGTTTATAAGTGATTTTACATAAATAATAAGTAATGAGAAGGGCTCGACTAGCAAGAATTAGGATAGATGAATTTAGAAATAGAATTCTCCAAGTTAGGAATTACAGGAAGAGACTTGTTGATTATCTGCAAGAGCAGAAAAATAAGTGGATTAGAAGGGAGATAAGTTATGCAGATTACCTTGCGCTTATTAATGAAGATAGGGATGGGAAGACGATTCCAGAATGGATTGAATATTATGACAATCATATAAAGGAATGCGGGGAGAGGATAAAAAAGGAAGAAGGGACGATTAGGACTTCGCATATTTTTTCTATTTTTTTATTGTGCTTTTTTGGAGTGATTTTGATTCTTGCTTTGTTTAATTTTTCTACTCTTGTTGGGTTGACTGTCAAGGATGTTGAGGGGAAATTCAGCGAAGAACTTAATTTGAAATTCAGCGAGTCTGGAAGCTACGAATGGAAGCCGAAAAATGCTGGAAGTTTGACATCGGTAAAGCTGTCAGGGAGTGTTGAGAGCGATGGAAGAGTAAGAGTTTATTTTGAGAATTTATTGGTTTTTGATTCTGACAAAATAGAAGGCAGAAAGACTAGCAGGGGAATTACAGGAAGAGCGGTTGAAGGCAAGGAGAGCGGAGAGGAAAGTTCTGGAGGAGATGCCAGAGAGAGTTCAACGCCGGAAGAGGTAAGTTCGTCAGATTCGTCAGAGTCATCAGATTCAGAAAGCGAGGGAGCTCCTCAAACAGAAACGAGCCCTTCTCAAGAGGAGCCTCCTTCTTCTGAAGTTAGTGGAGATGCCGGTGCGGAGAATGCGAATGGGTTGAAGAGTGAGGAAGGAGATGATATTGTTAAGGAAGAAGAGGGTGGAGAGGGAGACAAGGAAAGAGAGGAAAGCGGCGAGGGGCAGAAAGAGTTTGAAATAACAATCAAGGAATTTTCTGATATTTGCGAAGAAACTTGTGATTTATCAGAACTTGATTTTGATAATGCAGTTTATAATTTTAGGATTGAGATTGATGACGCTGTTTTGGAAATTGATGAAATAAAATACGAAATTGGCGAAGAAAAAAAATCAGATTCAGAAAGCGAGGGAGCTCCTCAAACAGAAACGAGCCCTTCTCAAGAGGAGCCTCCTTCTTCTGAAGAATTGCCGGAAATTCAAGAGCCGGAAGTTGAGGAAGAGTTAGAGGAAAATATAACTGAAGCGCCAGAGCTAATTAAAGAAATTCCTGAAATAAAAATACAGAAGAATACTTATGGCGTTATAAAAATAGAAGAATATTTTGAGAATGCGAGAGAGTTCTTTATTTTGCAGAGCGCGAATATTTCAACGAGCAGTTTTGACCATACGATAAAGCTTGTGCCTGACAAGGAATTTGTTGGAACAAGAGAGAGCAGGATTATTGTTATGAATGAGTTTGGCGAGACAGAAAGCAATTTCTTCAACATAAGTGTTTCAGAAGCTGTTGAAGGACCTGTTTTGATTAAAGAGATTCCTGACATTTTCGTACAGAAAAATAATTTCAGTGAGATTGATATTACAGAATATTTTGCAGGAGCGGAGAATTATTATTTGTTGCAAGTTAAAAATATTTCAACTAGTGTGAGCAATCACATTATAAGGATTCAGCCAGATGAGGAGTTTGTTGGCGAGAGGATAGCGAAGGTTATTGCAGAAAATACTTTGGGAAGAACAGAAAGCAACGGGTTTAAGATTATAGTTTCTGAAGAAATCATTTTAGCGCCGGAGAATTTGAGCGAGCTTAATTTAACTGGAGTTAATATTACGACGAGGCATTACAAGAGCGTGATTAACAAGCCGACAAAGTGGATAAAGATAGTTGATGCTGAAAGTGCAGATGAGCTTAAAGATTTTAAATTGGAGCTGCCGAAAGAGGCGAGAAATATTTCTGTAAAGACGAGAGAAGAAATTAATGAAGCATTGTTGGAAATTGAAGAATATGAAGACCTAATTGAAGGAGCTAAAGAAGAGCTTGTTTCAGGAGGGATAACAGGTAATGTTGCGTTTGATATTGACAGGCAGGAGGGTTTTCTGACGAAGTTTTGGAATTGGCTTACAGGATTTACAATTACAGGAAATGTTATACAGGAAAGCGAGCTGCAGGAAGAAATTACAGAGACAGAGAAGAGCAGGATAGTTGATGTTGGGAGCGTTGCAGTCGCGACGCAGGAGAGTAAAGTTGCGGTTGAGTATTACACACTAGGACCGAGAGCTGTTGAAGAGGAAACTGCGCGCGGAAAGAGAGTTATTGTTTCCGGAAACAGTGAGATAAATTACAGCGATATTCTGGCTTTTGTTTCTATTTCTGAAAGAGTCAATGTTGGCGAGGAAGGCAGGATTAAAATTTACTGGCGAGAGAGAGGAGAGTTTGTAAATTTCAGCGCAGTTGATTTAGACAACAATGGAAAATTGGATTATGTTGAGTGGATTGTGCCTCATTTATCTGAACAGACATTTGAGATTATTTTGATTACAAAGGCAGAGCATTTAGACAAAGACAGAGAGTTTATTTCTGATATTTATGAGCAAGTTAAGGAATTAGATGGGAATTGGAGCGAGGAAATTGGAAATAATGAATATGTTAGAGTAAAATTTGAGCAGAATTTGACTTCAGACAGGGATATTACTTTGTATCCAAGGATAAAGAGCGGGGATCCTCGCGTGGAAGTTTATGAAATTAACGGAAGCGGGATAATTGCAGAATTTACTTCGTTACAAGATGAAGAATATAACAAAGTGTTTTTAGATGGCACAAGCGGGACTGGCTTGGGAAACAGGAGCCAGGATGCATTTGATTTAAGAGTTTCTGGCGGGAGTATTGAGATTGAGCATATTATTGACCCAAATATCAGCTTTAGTAATGCACCGGCAGCAGATGTTTCAGTTGCTGCATTAGACAACAAAACATTTGTTTTTGCAGTGGCAAATGGAGGGAATATAACATTTAGAGTTTATGACACAAACGGAACAAATTTGACAGGGCTGATAGGTGTTCCCGCTGTAGCAACAGGCGCTGGCTCAAGAGTTTCAGTCGGAGCAATAAATTCATCAACTTTTG
>CAYJQP010000031.1:0-8769 GCA_964372385.1 Candidatus Woesearchaeota archaeon
AAATATAACGGAGAACATAAATAATTGAGCATTTCATTTATGTTCCCTGAATATAACAACAGACAATTCGCTCAATTATTTGAGTCTGTTGCTATAATATATAAAATTGATTAATTAATGGACTGGCGAGATATTATTATACGGATTTTAATAGCGTTTGCATTTCTTTTAGTAATTGTGTCTTTGGGGTGACTCGCCAACTTTGGAGCAGGCATTATTAGTATTAGTTTTAACAGTTCTATTTACTATCAGCATAAATTTAACTAAAGTTATAGTGAAAGACATAAGTCTTTCCCTAAACACAGAAAACTTTTAGTTTTCTGTGCCATCAAGAATGCAATTGTCAGCATTCTTGAGGTAGTCAACGACAAATTGAGGAAAAACTAAAGTCGTTGACTATAGCATGGAAATAAAATTTCTTAAAACAAGATTTAATAAATTAGAAGCGAGTTTTGTCAAGCTAGTAAATAATCTTCAAGCTTCTAAGAAAATTAGATAGAGAAGTTTTATATATCGGTTTATCTAATTCTGTGAAGAGATGAAAATGGAAAAAGTAACAGGTGAATTTTCAGTAAAATATCTGCAGATTCTTGACGAGAATGGCAAATGCGACGAGAAATTAATGCCTAAAATTTCCAATGAAGAGATTAAAAAAATTTATGAACTGATGGTGCTAACTAGAATGTTTGATGCGCATGCAGTCAGCTATCAGAGACAGGGAAGAATGGGGACCTATGCTTCTGTGCTTGGACAGGAGGCATGCCAAATAGGGAGCGCGATTTTAATGAAAAAAGAAGATTTTGCTTTTCCTTCATTTAGAGAGCATAGTGTTTTTATTACAAGAGGAATGCCACTTGAGCTGTTATTTGCTTATTGGATAGGAGATGAAAGAGGGATGAAGATTCCAAAAAATGTTGGAATGTTTCCTGTTTCAATTCCTGTTGGGACACATTTATTGCATGCTGTCGGAGCAGGGATGGCGTTTAATTATTTGAAAAAGAAAAATGTGAGCGTTGTTTATTTTGGCGACGGCGCGACTTCTGAAGGTGATTTTCATGAGGCAATGAATTTCGCAGGCGTGTTTAAAACTCCTACAGTTTTTATCTGCCAGAATAATCAGTATGCTATTTCAATTCCTGTAAAAGAGCAAACTGCTTCTGAAACACTGGCACAAAAAGCAATTGCTTATGGATTTGAAGGAATCAGAGTTGACGGGAATGATGTTTTTGCTGTTTACAAAACAATTTATGATGCTTTATTGAAGGCGCGCTCTGGAAAGGGTCCGACATTTATTGAATGCTTCACTTATCGCAGAGGAGATCACACAACTTCTGACGACGCTAAAAAATATAGAAATGAAAAAGAAGTTAAAGAGTGGGAAAAGAAAGATCCCTTGATAAGATTGAAAAGATATATGGAAGGAAGAAAATTATGGAGCGAAAAGTATGAGAAGAAAATTTTTGAAAATGCTGAAAAAAAAGTGACAGATGCTTTTAAGAAAGCAGAGACGATGACGCCTTATGCGAGAGAAGAGATTTTTGATTATATGTTTGAGGAGAAAACTTTAAATTTGATTGAACAACAAAAGGAGGTTAGTAAGTGATGGGATGGAAAAATTTGCCTTATTGGTTGAAGGGAGGAATACTAGGAGCTGTTATTTCTGTTATATTTTTTATTCCGCTAGTGTTGGAAGGCATGATTGTTCGCTTGCGTTTTCCTAAATGGTTTGAATTTGTTTTTGGCATGTTACATTTACCTGCAGTTTATATTGGTCTAGGTATTATTGGGGCGACCTCTAAATATGAAATATGGTTTTTTTATCTGCTAGGATTTTTTGTTGACTTGTTAATATATTTTTTAATCGGAGCTTTTATTGGCTGGATTATAGGAAAAATTAAATATGAAAGAATCGTAGGAGGGGGTGAATGAATTTGGAAGAAAAAATCCAGTGGAGAGTTTTGTCTTTCACAAAAAACAAAGCATCCTGGAATATGGCTGTTGATCATGCTGTTTTTGAAATTACTTCAGAAAAGATAGGAAAGGGCGAAAAAGTGAAGCCGACAATCAGATTGTATAAATTTTCTAATCCGGCAGTTATATTAGGATACCGGCAAAAATTAAACGGTATTGATTTGGACATGCTGCGCTCGGTTTCCGGCGAGTGCACAACAAGATTAACCGGCGGGGGACATGTTTATTTTACAACAGAAGAATTACATTTCAGCATTGTGTGTCCTAATTCTATGCTATCCTCTGATCTTGCAGAATCTTATAGAAAGAACAATCTTATGATAGCAGAAGCTTTGAAAGAAATTGGAATCAATGCAGAGTCAGGAAGAACTTCTGTTAAAGTTGACGGCAAAACATTAGTTGTGTCTTCTCAAGCGAAAAATAAATATGCTACATTGCATCATGGAACAATAATGGCAAACATTGAGCTAGATTTCTTTGAAAATATTCTTGGCGCAAGTGCTGAAGAAAAGAAACATCTTCAAAATACAACATGCCTAAGCAAATTGAAAAGAAATTATGGGAATGAAATTGGCAAACTTCATGTGAGTATTGTAAGAAATATTGCAGGAAATAATCCAATGTATCAAGAATTAAGTGATGAAGAATTTTCTTATGCGCAAAAACTGCACGAAGAAATTTATAGAAATAAAAGATTCATAGGGTCTGGAAAAAAAGAGGCAGGCATTTGCATTGTCGCTGGCTTGCTTAGGGAGTATGATACTTATATTAAAGATAACACAAATACTGTAGATGAAAATGGCTAAGTTGAACATAGTTGAGGCAATTAATCTTGCTTTGAAGCAGGAGATGAAAAAAGATAAATCTGTTGTTTTACTAGGCGAGGATGTCGGAGAAGACGGAGGAGTTTTTAGAGTTACAGACGGCTTGGCCAAGAAATTTGGAAATTTGCGCGTGATTGACACGCCATTGGCTGAAAGTGGAATTGTTGGCGTTGCAATTGGCATGGCTGCTTTTGGCTTGAAGCCGGTTTGTGAGATACAATTTGAGGGATTTATTTTTCCTGCTTTGGATCAATTAATAAATCATGCTTCGCGCTTGAGAAATAGAAGCAGGGGAAGATTTACCTGCCCCTTGGTTGTCAGATGCCCGATAGGCGGTGGAGTAAAAGCTTTGGAGCATCATTCTGATTCTCCTGAAACATATTTTATTCACACGCCAGGATTAAAAGTTGTAATCCCTTCTACGCCATTTGATGCAAAAGGCTTGATGATAGCAGCTATTAGAGATCGTGATCCTGTGATATTTTTTGAGCCGAAGAAAATTTATCGTTCAATTAAAGAAGATGTTCCAGAAAAAGAATATGTTTTAGAAATTGGAAAAGCAAATATTGTGCATAGCGGGAATGATATTAGTTTGATTACTTATGGGGCTATGGTTAAGACTTGTTTTGAAGTAGCCTTGAAGCTGAAAGGGAAAATTGATGTTGAAGTTATTGACTTAAGAACTTTGTCGCCTTTAGATATTGAGACAATAATTGAATCTGTTAAAAAAACTGGAAGAGTTGTGATTGTGCATGAGGCGCCAAGAACTCTTGGATTTGCTGCAGAGATTATTGCGCAGATTAATGAGCGAGCGCTTGATAGTTTGCGGGCGCCTATTGAAAGAGTAACTGGATTTGATACAATTGTGCCGCTAAGAAGATTTGAGGAATATTATTTTCCGACGCATAAAAAGATTATTGGGGCTGTTGAGAGGGTTGTGAAAGCGGGTGGCTGACGAAAGTGCAAAAGTATTAAATACTTGATGAAATAAAGATTATTAATTCAATAAAAGAGGTGCTAGGGTTTAAAAAATGGGATGGAAAAATTTGCCTGCATGGGTGAATGGGGGAATTATTGGAGCAATAATATTCTTTGTGTTCACTATCTCATATATCGCTTGTAATCTAAGGTATCGTGATGAGACTGGTATCTTATGCTCACTCATACCTTCATTTGGTGCCGGCATTCTTTTTTGGGATACTATTTTTAGAATTAGCCCTTACCCTTATTTTCTAGACAGTATTGTTTATAATCCTAAAATTCCTTATTTTGTATTCGAAATAGGTATGCATATTACAAGCCTGATTATTTTTTTCTTCATAGGAGCATTTATCGGCTTCATAATCGGAAAAATTAAATCAAAAAAGAGAGAAAATGCCGTTTGAATTTAAATTCCCGGATGTTGGCGAAGGGATAGAAGAGGGAGAAATTGTAAAATGGTTTGTTAAAGTAGGAGACAGCGTTAAAGAAAATCAAACTCTTGGACAAATAGAAACTGACAAAGCTGTTGTTGACATGCCTTCTCCTGTTTCTGGAAAAATTTTGAAGATTAATTTTAAAGAAGGGGATAAAGTCAGAGTAGGAGAGATAATGGTTGTTATTGGAGAGAAAGGCGAGAAAATTTCTAAAGCAAATAATGCGAAAGAGGAAAAAAAGAAGAAAAGAAAATCAGGGTCTGTTGTCGGCGAGATTGACGACAGGGTTTCAAATCTTGAATATGAACATATTGAGATGAAGCAAGCTGATGTGATGAAAGGCCTGCGAGTGAATGTGCCTTCTGTTAGAAAGATGAGCTTAAAGAGAGACGATATTCCGCAACAAACAATTATTGTTAAAAAGAAATTTGATGATTATGGCTACATTGAAAGAGTGCCATTGAAAGGAATCAGAAAAACAATTGCAGAGCATATGTCGCAAAGCGTAAGAGAAGCTCCGCAAGTTAGTGCGATGGAAGACATTGATGTTTCTGTTTTGTGGAAATTCCGCGAGAGTATGAAAAATACTTGGGCGAAGAAAGGCGTTAAACTGACATTTCTACCATTTATTGTCAAGGCAGTGATTTCTGCATTGCAGGAAAATCCAATTTTGAATTCTTCAATTGAAGGCGAAGAGATAATTATTAAAAAATATTACAACATTGGCATTGCAACTGAAACTGAAGTTGGGCTGATGGTGCCTGTGATTAAGATTGCGCAGAATAAATCAATTATACAAATTGCTAAGGAGATTGTAGAATTATCGGACAAGGCGAGAACAAGAAAGATTGATGTGATGGATTTGAAAGGAGGGACATTTACGATTACTAATTACGGAAGTGTCGGGGGGACTTATGCAGTTCCAATAATAAATTATCCTGAAGCTGCGATTCTTGGCTTGGGAAGAATTTTTGACAGAGTTGTTCTTGACGAGAAGAGCGGGAAAGTAAGAAATATTAAAATTCTGCCTGCTTCTTTGACTTTTGACCATAGAATTTTGGATGGCGCGCAAGGCGCGCGTTTTCTTGAAAGCTTGAAGAAATTTTTGGAAGAGCCGAGGGATTTGCTGAAGGAGATGAAGTGAATTATAGCGAGAGACCAAAATATAGAGAACTGCATGGCTTATATCTTATTTATTTTGCAGTTCTCTATCTGGAAAACAGCGACGATATACGCTATAAGTTACGCAGTTATCCATAATTGAGCAAGCTTTTTGTTCTCTTGAATATACAAAGTGACATTTTGCTCAATTATTTGATTCACTTTGTATATATGCAGAAGTTTGTAACACTGCCGTATCTGCGCACTTGAACTCAATCTTTAACTTTATTGAAGAGAAATCATCTTAAATTTATAATTATAGAGAATTCTGCAGGATATATTACAAGTATAACGGAGAACATAAATAATTGAGCATTTCATTTATGTTCCCCGAATATAGCAACAGACAATTCGCTCAATTATTTGAGTCTGTTGCTATAGTCCAGAATTATCCATAATCCAGCATTACAATCATCGCCTTTGATATTTATTGAACGACATTTACTGGTGATATTTCTTTTTGGCATACATACACACTTGAAATAAATTTATGCCGCTTTTACAATCACAAACAACAAAGCAACAATTGATATGACTTTTATAAGAATATTTAATGAAGGGCCAGAAGTGTCTTTGAAGGGGTCGCCAACTGTGTCACCGACAACTGCGGCTTTGTGAGCATCAGAACCTTTGCCTCCGAGATTGCCTGCTTCAATATATTTTTTCGCATTATCCCACGCCCCGCCAGAGTTTGCTAAAGTTATTGCTAACAAAAGACCTGTTGCAGTTGTTCCGACGAGAAGACCGCCTAATGCTCCTATGCCGAAAAATATTCCGACAATTAGCGGAGCAATTATAGCTATTATTCCCGGCAGCATCATCTCTCTCAAAGCAGCGGCAGTTGAAATCTCAATTGGTCTTTTGTAATTTGGCTTGCTCTTTCCTTTCATAAGCCCTTTGTTTTCTTTAAACTGCCTTCTAACTTCTTTTATCATTGCAAATGCTGTTCTTCCAACGGCTTTGTTTGTTAAAGCAGAGAAGAAAAATGGCAAGAGAGCGCCGATGAAAATTCCTGCCAACACAAAAGGATCAAGTGCGTCAATTGAAGATAGAGATGCTTTCTCTCCGAAAACAGCGAATAATGCGAGAGCTGTTAATGCTGCAGAGCCGATTGCGAAACCTTTTCCTATGGCGGCTGTTGTGTTGCCTACTGCATCTAAAGTTTCTGCTCTTTCTCTAACTTCGCCTTTCAAGCCAGCCATTTCAGCTATTCCTGCCGCATTATCTGCAACAGGTCCGTAAGTGTCTGTTGCTAAAGTCATGCCTAAAGTTGAGAGCATGCCAACTGCTGCAATTGCAATTCCGAAAAGTCCTGCAAATTTGAATGAAAGAATAATTGCTATAACTATTACCAAGACTGGTATGACTGATGATATCATTCCAACTGAAAATCCTGCGATAATATTTGTGGCAGGACCTGTTTCAGAAGCTTTTGCTATTGAGAGAACTGGTTTTTGCTTGGATGAAGTGTAATATTCTGTTGACAAACCAATTATAACTCCTGCTAAAAGCCCTGTTGTTATTGAATAAAATACCGGCATTTGCGATGAGCCGAGAATATATTTAACTGCCAGAAAGGAGAAGATTAATATTAGAATAGATGAAGCAAAAATTCCTTTGTTTAAAGCTCTTGTTGGGTCTCCGCCAGATTTTACTCTGACAAAAAATGTCCCTAGAATAGACGCGATAATTCCGAGAGCTGCAATTACTACTGGAAATAGCGCTCCGTTAATACCCATTGTTCCGAAGAAGACAAATCCGAGAGTCATTGCGGCGATTATTGATTGAACATAACTCTCAAACAAATCTGCGCCCATTCCTGCAACATCACCGACGTTGTCGCCTACATTGTCTGCTATTACTGCTGGATTTCTTGGGTCATCTTCTGGAATTCCTTTTTCAATTTTGCCGACTAAATCTGCGCCGACATCAGCTGCTTTTGTGTAAATGCCGCCGCCAACTCTTGCGAAAAGCGCGATGAGAGAAGCTCCGAAACCGAAGCCCAATAGAACTTCTAAGTCTTTAAAAATTAAATAAGAAATTACGATGCCGACGACACCAAGGCCGACAACTGTCAATCCCATGACGACACCGGATGAGAAAGCGATTTTTAATCCTCTGTTCAAGCTGTGCCTGCACCCTTCTGTTGTTTTTGCGTTTGAAGAAGTTGCAACCATCATTCCGATTATGCCGGCAAGAGATGAGAGGAATGCACCGAATAAAAATGCAATTCCTGTTTTTGTGTTTAGTATGAAAGCAATTATAATTGCGACAATAACTGCAACAACTGCAAGGATTTTGTACTGCTTTGTAAGATACGCTTTTGCGCCGTGTTTTATAATTCTTGAAAGTTCTGTCATTTTTTCATTGCCAGAGCTTTTCTTTTTTAAATTTAAAGCAAGAAGGTATGCAAATAGAAGACCAATTATGCCAATGCCAAGTAAAACATATTCGTATGCCATCTTTTTTAAATCTTTTAAAGAATGGGGGATTTAATTTATAAAGATTTCGGCGAGTTTTTTTGTTTGCTAAAAGATAATATTATTACAATTCAGTTGACAACATTTTCTTTCATCTAATTTTTATTTTCCCTCCAGCTCCAATAGCCGTCATTTCCTATTATAATGTGATCTAAAACTGCAATGCCGACAATCTCTCCTGCTTTAATTATTTTTTGTGTAACTCTTTTATCTTCTATTGAAGGTGTTGGATCTCCTGAAGGATGATTGTGAATAAGTATTATTTTAGAAGCTGAATTTTTAATAGCTAAATTTAAAATTTCTTTAGCGTCTACTATTGCTGTATTGGCATTTCCTATTGAGATGACTTTCTCTCCGAGTATATGATTTTTAGTTCCTAACATTAGTACTGTAATAATCTCCTGTTTTTTGTTTGAGAGCTTCTCTTTATAAATATTGAAAACATCTTCTGCTGAGCTAATTCTTTTTTGAGGTATTTTAGACAAATTATAACGCTTATTTAATTCTGCTATAGTCAAAATCTGCATCGCTTTACTTGGACCGATACCTTTTATTTTTTGTAATTCTTTTAAAGAGCAATCAAATAATTTGTTTAATCCGTATTCTTTGATAAGACGATTTGACATATCAATGACATTTTCGTTTGGCGAGCCTATTCTTAGAATTATAGCAAAAAGCTCGGCATCGCTCAATGCTTCTGAACCGTGTTTTAGGAAGCGTTCTCTTGGGCGATTTTGCTCCGGCATGTCACGGATTTTCATGAGATTTATAGCTATGCAGAGTTAATAAATTATTTCTATGCACAAGCAAAAAGATTCTTGAAGAATAAATATACTGCCTACTTCAATTGATGGTTCTTGGTGTATTATAGCGAGAGACCAAAATATAGAGAACTGCATGGCTTATGTCTTATTTATT
>CAYJQP010000032.1:0-8244 GCA_964372385.1 Candidatus Woesearchaeota archaeon
ACTAATTCGAAACAAGATGGATATAACTGAATTATTTGAATTATTGCTACAAATGCGATAAATATGTTATACTTTATTTTGCTGATGCAAGAGTTTCATATGATGAAATATTTAAAGAATTTTTAAGAAAAGGATATAGGGAGGTTGATCAAAGACAAGATATTTTTCTAACAGAGTTATTTCGTTTTAGGGAGCAGGCAGAAGATTAGTAAGATGAGATTGAGCTTTTTCACGGCGAGTAAGTTTTAATAAGCAGGGATTTCTTGATTAATTATGGGAAAAGTTGAAGCTAAAGTCAGGGGATATTTAGAGAAGATAAAAAAAGAAGACAAGAAGATAAACGCTTTTTTGCATTTGAGTCCGGATGTTTTGAATGAGGCAAGAGAGATTGATAAGAAAACGAAAAAGGGAAGATTATATGGGTATGTAATTGCGGTTAAGAGCAATATTAATGTCAAGGGAATGATTTGCAATTGCGCTTCTAGGACACTTGGGAATTATAAAGCTTCTTACGATGCTACTGTTATTTCAAAAATAAAAAGTGAAGATGGAGTAATTATTGGAATGACAAATTGTGATGAGTTTGCAGCGGGAAGTAGTGGAGAGAATTCTGCTTTTGGCGCTACTTTAAATCCTGTTGCTTTTGGAAAAATTTCAGGAGGGAGCAGCAGCGGGAGCGCTGCGGTTGTTGCAGCAGGTTTTTGCGATGCTTCTTTGGGAAGCGATACAGGCGGGAGCATTAGAAATCCTGCGTCGCATTGCGGCGTTGTAGGAGTAAAGCCATCTTACGGAGCAGTTTCAAGATATGGATTGATTGATTTGTCTATGAGCTTGGATCAGATTGGGCCGATTGCAAGAAATGTTTCAGATGCGGCTTTGGTTTTGGATGTTATTAAAGGAAAGGACGAGAGAGATGCTGTGACTTTTGAAAGTGTTGAGAGCGGCAAAATTGAATTAAAAAAATCAGGAAGAGTTAGAATGGGGATTGTAAATGTGAGAGGAGTGGACAAGAGGATTCAGAAGATTATTGACGAGAAAGTTAAGGAGATTGCAAGCGAGTTGAAGTGGAGTGTTAAAGAAGTTGAGATTAAGCACATAGAGTTAGCTGTTCAGACTTATTATCCATTGGTTTATGTTGAGTTTTTTTCCGCTACCCGGCGATTTGATGGAAGAAAATATGGGAAGAAAATTGAGGAGAGTTGTGGAGAAGAGGTTTTGCGCCGCATTTTTGGAGGCAGTGAGATAAGCAAGGCAGAGTTTAGCGGAAGACATTATAACAAGGCACTGCAAGTCAAGGAATTGATAAAAGAAGAGTTTGAAAGAGTTTTCAAGGATGTTGACTGCATTATCATGCCGACTGTTCCAATGCTTCCGTGGAATGTTGGCAAGGCTGGAGAAATGAAACCCGAAGAAATCTACGCGGCTGATGCTTTAACGATTCCTGCTAATTTGGCCGAGATTTGCGCGGTTTCCATTCCTGCTGGTTTTGTTGATAAGATTCCAGTTGGAATGCAGGTGATGTGCTCTAAAGGAGAAGATGCGAAGATGCTTTCTTTTGCGAGAGAGATTGAAGGATTGAGTAAGTGAATAGAGAATCTTAAATATGAGCACTTTTATATTTATTCATATGGGAAGTGTAAATATCTCGCTGAAGAAGGACGCATATGAATTTTTAAAATCGCTAAAGTCAGATGACAAAAGTTTTTCAGAGGTAATTTTAGAGTTTAAATAAAAGAGAGGTAATAAGGAGAGGATATCGGAATTGTTTGGAGGATTAAGATGAGGCAGGTGAGAGTTTAGCATACTTAATTTTAAAAGTAACTGGATAGATGTATTATAGTGAAAGACATAAGTCTTTCCCTATTTAGTCAACGGCTAACTGGGGAAAAACTAAAGTCGTTGACTATAAGATGAAAGTAAAAGATGTTGAGATTGAGTTTTTGGGGCATTCTGGTTTTTTAATCAGCAATGGAAATGGGAAGAGGATTGCCATAGATCCGTATAATGTGTCTGACAAAGTTGAGAAAGTTGATTTGATTTTGATAACTCACAGTCATTACGACCATTGCAGTATCAAGGATATTTCAAAGCTGGCGAGAAATGGCACAGTCGTTGTAGTGCCTCCTGATGTTCAGAGCAAAATTACGAAAATTGAAGGAGTTAATATGCAAATAGCCGAGGTCGGAGATGAATTGGATATTCAAGGCGTGAAAATAGAGGCATTGCATGCTTATAATGTTAATAAAGAGTATCATCCAAAGAACGAAGGATGGCTCGGGTATTTACTAAAGATGAATGAAGTAATTATTTATCACGCTGGAGACAGCGACAAAATTTCAGAGATGGAGAAGCTGACAGGATATGGAAAGCACGGGAATAATTTTGTTGCTTTTCTTCCTGTTTCCGGGAAATATGTTATGACGGCTGACGAGGCGGCAGAAGTTGCTTCTTTGATTTCACCTGATTTGGTGATACCGATGCATTATGGAGCTGGAGTTGCAGGGAGTTTAGACGACGCTAAAAGATTTGTTGAGTTATGCATTGAAGCAGGATTGAAGGCGGAAATTTTGGAGAAAGTCTAATGACTTTCTCTGACCATTCAACTTTCCTTTTGGAGAAAGTTAAAGTGGAGAAGATTTAATTTTGAAAGGTTTATAAATCATGGAAAAGAATTATTTTTATGAACAATAACAAAGAAAAAATTGCACGGGAAAATATCCTGCGCGAAAGCGAGAAGATAGATGGAATAGTGATAAAGGGATATGATTTTAAAGAAGGGGCGGATTATGGCGAGATTGTCAAGAGCTTTGCGAGTACAGGATTTCAGGCATCGCATTTATCGAGGGCAATAGAAATTGTTAATAAGATGATTCATGATAAGGCGAAGATTTTTTTAGGATATACTTCAAATATTATAAGTTCCGGATTAAGGGAGACAGTAATGTACTTAGTGAAACACAAGAAAGTTGATGTGTGCGTGACAAGCGGCGGCGGAGTTGAAGAGGATATTATAAAATGTCTTGGTGATTGCTTTCTCGGGGAATTTAAAATGAGCGGAAGGGAATTGAGAGATAAAGCAATTAATAGAATTGGCAATATACTTGCGCCAAATTCAAATTATGTTAAATTTGAGGAATTTGTCATGCCAGTTTTAGAAGAGCTGTGGCAAGAGCAGAAGAATACGGGAAAGATAATTGGACCTTCTGAACTTGTTTGGAAGCTCGGAGAGAAAATTAACGACGAGAAAAGTATTTGCTATTGGGCTTGGAAAAATAAAATAAGGGTTTTTTGTCCGACGATTATGGACGGTAGTTTTGGGGATATGATTTATTTTTTCAAATACAAAAGAAATGATTTTAAAATTGATATTGTTGAAGACACAAAAGAATTAAATGATTCAACAATTGGGCTTGAAAAATCCGGCGTGATAATTTTAGGAGCAGGTGTAGTTAAGCATAGTATTTTGAATGCGCACTTGTACAGGAACGGAGCTGATTATGTAGTTTATATAAATAATGCGCAGGAATTTGATGGGAGTGATGCCGGCGCATTGCCCGACGAGGCTGTTTCGTGGGGAAAAATCAGGGGAGATGGAGAGAGCGTGAAAGTTTTTGGGGATGCGACGATTTTGTTTCCGATTTTGGTTGCGGAGAGCTTTGCGAAAGATTAGATAAGTTTGTTAATTTAAACAAAAAATAAGAATTTTTATTAGCTAAAACTTTTTCCAGAAAATAACTAAATTATTCTATTTTTTATTTGTAATAAATAAATCTAGCGATAATAATTTATATTTGTCTTCGTTAAATTAAAATATTAGATAAACATTGATTGCGTTTGAAATGATTATTTTTGTGTATCTTAGGCATTGCATAATGAAAAATTAGCCTAAAAAATACTTAATTCCTAGAAAATTTCATTATAGTTGAGTATAGTCAAATATTTAAATAGTAAGTAATTAATCTTCCTATGAAATTTCTAAAAATTGAAAGGAGGTTAGCACTATGGTTTTAGATTTTGCAAAAGAGGCTTTAGAAAATGTTCAGACTCATAGCATTAATTTTGATGAGTTGAGGGCAGGCAAGGCGAACATCAAAGTTTTTGGTGTTGGCGGTTCTGGCTGCAATGCTGTCACATGGCTCTTCAACAAAGGAATTAATGGAGCGACGATATATGGCGTTAATACAGACGCTTTGCATTTGAGTATCACTAAAGCTGACGAAAAAATTCTGATTGGAAAAGAGCTGACTCGTGGCTTGGGCTGCGGCGGATTTCCTCACAAGGGGAGAGAGGCTGCTAAAGAATCTCTTTCTGAATTGAAGAGAGCTGCAGGAGGCGCTGATATGGTGTTCATCAATGTCGGCTTAGGAGGAGGCACTGGAACTGGAGCTGCTCCAGTAATTGCGCAATTAGCTAAGGAATCAGGAGCAGTTGTAATTGCAGTAGCGACAATGCCTTTTGAATGCGAGAGGGCGAGACAGGATAAAGCTGAATTTGGCTTGCAGGAGTTGACAGAGGTTGTTGATACAGCTATTCTTATTGATAATAATAGACTGGTTGACATTGCAGGTAATTTGCCAATGGAACAGGCTTTTGCAGTTGCAAACGAACTTGTTAGTACAATGATTAAAGGTATAGTGGAAACTATTACTTTGCCATCATTAATTAACCTTGATTACGCTGATGTTTCTGCAATAATGAAGAATGGTGATGTGGCAGTTATTGGCGTCGGAGAAAGCGATATAAGCGACAGAGTTGGAGAGGCAGTCAAGCAGGCTTTGACGCATCCTTTGCTTGATGTTGATTATAGGGGCGCGACAGGAGCTTTGATTCACATTACATGCGGGCCTGATTTCAAATTGGAAGAGTTCTCAGGCGTCGGTGAGCTTGTCACAGAAAACATAAGCCAAGATGCGCAAGTTATTATCGGAGCAAGAATCAACAAGGATTTTGCCAACAAAGTTAGAGTTATCACGATAATGACCGGCGTCAAGAGCCCATATGTTTTAGGAAGAAGAGCTGAAGAGCAAAGACAAATTTCGGCCAAGCCTCAAATGAGCGATTTAGGAATAGAGTTTTACAATTAAACTTATTTTTTATTTTATTTTTTCTTTTTTTTATTTTATTTTTTCTTTTTCTGGTTTGTTAAGAAGTCAAAGCAGCGTCGTCTTTTGGCTCTTTGAAGAGCGGCGGGCGATGTGTTTTGTCCCAGGATTCCCAGTAAAGAGAATTCTCTAGTTCTTTTTTTCTTGGCTTTGGCTGTCTTTCTCTTGGATTTTCATAGCCAACGGGAATTATTGCTTCTATTTGAATATGCTGCGGAATTTTCAGAGTTTGTTTTATTATTTCATCTGTGTAGGCGCCGACCCAGCAGGCGGACAGAGAGAGGTCAACTAATTTTAAGAGCAATGTTTGAATTACTGCTCCTGCCTGCTGTCTTGAGTAAACGCGACCGCGCTCGCCGTAAAGATTTTCCAGATGTGTGTCATCTAAACAGACGATTATTAGAATACTTGACTGCGATATCCATGGCTGTTCTGCTATTTTTGCCAGTTTTTTTATGGTTTCTTTTTCTTCTATAATAATGAATTTAAAGTGATTGTGATTTCCTGCAAATGGGCATTGGTTTGCTGCGTCAATTGCATCTAAGATGAGTTTCCATGACGGCTTTTTTTTAGTGAAAGCTCTTACTGATTTTCTTTTTTTTATTAGAGAGTCGAATTTCATAATTTAAAGAAGAGGACTAGATATAAAAAGATGTTGCTTTTGGAGCCTGTTGTGAGTTGAGAGAAATTTATTAAATAGAATCTGTCCAAATTTCTATTAATTTATAATTTATTTTATTTTTATGTAGGAAGTCTTTTAAGTCTTTTATTTTATTACTTGGAATTATTACAACTCCTCTTTCAAGTTTTTTTCCTCCGAGTGTTTTTATTAACCCCTCTTTGCCATATTTTTTACTTTTTACTTTTTGCGAATAACCATAGAGTTTCCTCCAGAGATTTACTTTTTTGAGTCTAGCTAATGAATTGAAGTTCAGAATAAATAAATTATAATTTTCTATTTTTTCAGGAATCTCTTTAAATTTTGAATAAATAAGAATTCCGTGGCTTTGGATATTTCTTCTAAGTTCTGGCCATTTTTCTAATTTTCCTATTTTTAATGAAATTTGATTATTGATTCCTTTTAATTTCCAATTTTCTCCATTTGTTTTTTCAAATTGATTTAATAAATTATTTATTTTATTTTCATTTTCTTTAGTTTCTATGAAGATGTCTATATCGCTTTCTTCATCAAATTCTTGTGTTATTACAGAGCCGAACAATACTGCTTTTTCTATAGCTATATTATTTTTTATTAGATACGATACAAAATCTATGGCGTATGCAATTAACTTATTTTGTTTTTCCTTTTTCATTTTATTTTTCTAAAAGATTTAGAATAATTTTTTCTGTTTCATTGAATAAAATCAGAATATCTTTAATCTCTTTTTCTGCTTTTTGTGACCCATATGTAAGATTTTCTGATTTTAATTCTAAATCTATCAATTTTTTTATTATAATATTTTTTTCTGGGAAATCTGTAAATTTTTCAGATACTTTTTTTGATTTAAACCAGCGATGGTTGATTTGAAATCCTATTTCAATAGCATTAATTTTATGCAAGAATGCAGAAAAAAGTTCTATTATCGCCCTGGATGTATGGGTTCCTATTATTCTTTGAGAATTAACTATGCCTCGGTCAATTGCCCAATTTATTGTATCTCTATGCTCTTTATATGCCTTAAGATGATCTTCTTTTTTCATTAGGTTTATTATGTTATATAGTATATAAATTTTTCGTTACTTAGTAACATAAGATCTTACTTTTATGTTACTAAGTACATTATAATTATGTTACTAGGTAATATAAAAGCATTGATAAAAATATGAATCAAATTGCAGAATAAAAAGATGTTGCTTTTGTTGAGTTTTATAGTCTGATTTCTCCGGAAGCAACGAGCTGTTCGCCTTTGTAAAGAACAGCATATTGTCCTTCTGCTATTTGTTCTATTGGCTTTGAAAATGTAAAATAGTATTTGTTATTTTGTTTTGTTAGTTTGCCTTTATATAAAATACCGAGGTGCCTGATTCTT
This sequence comes from Candidatus Woesearchaeota archaeon, assembly GCA_964372385.1. Lineage (GTDB taxonomy): Archaea > Nanobdellota > Nanobdellia > Pacearchaeales > GW2011-AR1 > JAUSIK01. Next base: position 7,133 of record CAYJQP010000032.1, read on the forward strand.
GCTTTTAGGTTTTGTTTTTGGAGAGATTGTCTTGGATTTATTTTATGGAATTTAATTAATCTTATCCTTTGTTTTTTTAATACCGGAGAATTTTCTGGCGCTATTATCAGAGTGTTTGTTTTTTTGTTTTTTTCTGCTATATACCATTTTTCTTTTAGATGCGTGTTTAACTTTATGTTTAGGCGAGGACCAATTCTTTGTCCTACTGTGAAATAATAGATTCCTGGATGCGTGCCGAGAATATTGTCATTTGTGTCTCTAATCTTGCCTTGCTTGTTTTTTATTTTTTGTTTTAAGAAAGATTGCATATTTATTTTTCCTATGAAACAGATCCCACGAGTGCTTTTTTTATTATAATTTGGAAAGTTTTGTTTTTTTGCTATTTTTCTTACTTCTGATTTTGTTAGATTTCCGAGTGGAAGAAGAGTGTGCGAGATGTCCTTTTGAGAGAGTTCTGCAAGGAAATACGATTGGTCTTTTGTCTTGTCTTTTCCCTGAAGAAGCTGGAATTCATTGGATATTTTTTTTATTCTTGCATAATGTCCTGTTGCTATGTAGTCTGCCTTGTATTTTTTCGCTGCTTTCCAGAGAAGAGGGAATTTAATTATTGTATTGCATGCAATGTCAGGATTTGGCGTCAGGCCTTTTTTGTATGCGCTGAACATTGGTTGTATGACTTGTTTGTTGTATTCTTTTTCAAGATTCAATGTAATGAGCGGGATATTGAGAGTGTTTGCGATTTTTTTTGCCATTCTTCTTTCTTCAATCCAATTGCATTGATTTGACAATGGATTTTTTGATTCTGAAAAACAACGCATAAATGCCGCGATTACTTTGTATCCTTTTTTCTTTAATAAAAGCGCTGCTACGCTGGAATCTACACCGCCCGAAAGGCCGATGAGGACTGTTTTTTTGTTTGCATTTTTTTTCATGTTTTTTATGCGGAAATGAATTAAAGAACATTTAAAAATTAGATGTTGAAATGTTAAGTGGAATAGTGATTGATATTTTTAATAGCCAATATTTGCAACGATGAAATATTGTATTGATATTGAGGATTTTTGGGAAAATTATAGAGCTATTAAGGGCAGGTTCTATTTTATCATTTTTAA
>CAYJQP010000033.1:0-7883 GCA_964372385.1 Candidatus Woesearchaeota archaeon
TCTCGGTAGAGGCTTTGAACATAAATGACTAAATAATTCTGGACATTACAAACGGAAGAAGATAATAGCAAGTTTTAAAAACTCCTTTTTCTTGTTTTTAATAAGGTAGTAATTAAAGACTTATCGAAAATGGAAAAAACAAAGGATTTAAGCTTAACTTCTAATCAAGGAAGGCTACAAAGTATTTTGGAATATAAAAGATATAAAATAATTAAAAGAAACGATTTGATTAGTTTAATCTCTAAATATAAAATATCAAAAAATCCTAAATATCTTATTAAATCAATGTTGCAGAAAAAGAGACTTGTTTTTTTTAAGAAAGGACATTACATTGTAATTCCAGTTAGTTCTGTTGATAAGTCTGCAGGGATAGATGATTTAGAACTTAATGAGCATTTATTAAAATCTGATGAATATTATATAGGTCTATTTAACGCTTTTAATCTGCACGGATTTACTGAGCAAATTCCAAATAAGCTGTTCGTGTTTAACACAAAATATTCCTTCGATAAAGAGATTTTGCATTATAAATTCAAATTCTTTAAAATAAAAAAAGATAGGTTATTTGGAATTATAAAAAATAAGTATCCTTATTCTGATAAGGAAAGAACAATAATTGATGTACTTGATTATCCTGAATATCTTGGGGGTTTAAGTGAAGTTTTAGACAGAATAAAAAACTTGAATTATAATAAAAATAAATTAGTTGATTATGCTATTAAGTATAACAGCATCAAAATAATAAAGCTTGTTGGCCTGCTTACAGGAAGTAGTAAGTTGTTTAATTTGTTAAAAAAGAAAAAGGCCATAAGCTATTATACGACTGTTAAAAAAACAAGAACTAAATTGTTGGATAAAAAATGGCAGATACGATTAATTTAGATGAACTGAAAAGATTGAGCGCTGAAACAGGATTCGCTTCTAAATTGCTTGAGAAGGATTATTATTTAACAAAGATACTTCAGAGAATAAGTGAGAAGAAAATAAAAAACCTTGTTTTCAAAGGCGGAACTTGCTTGAATAAATGCTATTTAGGATTTTACAGATTAAGTGAGGACTTGGATTTTGTTTATAACAAAGATGTCAAGGGGAAAACAAAATTACAGATTAAGAAAATTCTTGATGACATAAGAAGAGAGTTATTCGGAATCTTGAATGAAATAGAATTCAAGACAAGCAAGGAATTAGGAAAAGGTTGGAAGATGCTAACTTCTACAGAGTATCCTAAGATTGTTGGTCTTGAAATTATCACGAATTATAGTTCTATGATTGATAACTTTGTTCAAACAATCAAACTAGAAATTTCATTTAGGAAGAAATTAATAAAGCCACCAAAAATGATGGCAATTAAACATGAATTTGTTGATGCATTAGGAGATCCTATTTTAAGAAAAGATGTTGAAATTGAGGTAATTGATTTAACAGAGAATTTTGCAGAGAAATTCAGAGCTCTCGTAATAAGAAAGAATGTTGCTATAAGAGATATTTATGACATTTATTTTATCCTGAAGAATAATTTGGTCAAGATAAACAAAGAGTTAGTAGATTTAATCCTGATAAAAATAAATGAAAACTCTGAAAAGAAATTTACAAGAAAAAATTTCATTAATTTTATCAGAAACCTCGAATCAAAGTTTTTAGAATTGAACGAGAAAGAGATTTCATCTTTATTAAAGTCGGGAGAAAAAGTCAATGTTAAGGAAATGGTTCGGACAATTGTCCAAGAGTTTGAGGAGGAGATTGAATGAGTCTTATGGCGAGAGTTAATTATATAAACAATGTTTTTTTATACGAATTATGGAATTGAAAGATTTTAAGAAGGAGTATGGGAAACTGGCTGTGAAGTACAAGCTGCCGGATTTTTCTGAATTAAACAGGGATTTTGAGATAGAAAAATTGGACAAAGATACTGAACTTATGCTGAAGACGATTAGGAAATTTATGATGGAAAAAGTCGTGAACTCTATTAATTTCTTGGAGATGTTGATTAATCCTATAAATTTGCCAAGGATGTATTTGCCTTATGTAAGAACAATGGACGGCGAGGACAGGAAAGTTATTGATAAGATATACAGCCGATTATCACAATTAACACTGGTTTCTCTTGAGCTGGAGGTGAATTCTCACGATGCTGCAGAGGTTGAACTGATAAAAAAAGTCTTTGCAAGTTGGAAAGAGCTTAAACAGGACTTTGGCAGAATAATTACTAATATAAGGAATCCGAGAGAGTTTGTGAACAAGAAAGAGAGAAGTTATTTTGGATAGGGATTTTTATTAGAGATTTAATGCAGGAATTTTGAAAATAGGCTTTGCGTGAATATTAATTATTTTGCTTATAAAAATTAAAGACTCTAATAATATTATCTATGTTTCCTAAGTAAATTAAAACTTTTTGTTTTACTTTTCCTCTTTTATCCAATTTTCCTTCTACAATATAAAAATAAATTTTTCCTTTAATCTTCTTGTAGCTGTTGGAATAGGAATTTACTTTTGGCTTTTTGGTGGAAGTGCCTGAATTGGTGGAAGTTCAATTCCAACGCCGCCTGCTTTGCCTTCTGAATAAATTAATTTCCTTTCAACAAATCAAAAATTTCTTCAAGGGAGATTTCCAAAACAGCGACGGGCATTCTTATATTACAGTCTTGGAGAGTTTTGGGATGGACTTCGCCGATGTGTCCTATTGAGATATTATTGATTAAGATTTTTGCTGAACGGCCGTCAATAAGATGCAGATGAGCTGATTCTTTTAATTCGCAGGTGATGTTAAGCAGTTTTGCCAGATAATCAAGGATTTGTTTTATTTCTGTAAAATTAGATGGAGAAATAGAGACAATTAAATTTTCCGTTTCTTTAATTCCAGTTTCTGTCATGCCTTTTTCATCAATGGAGAAAACTTTTCCGATTTCAAATATTTTTTGCGGATAATCTGCGTCTTTATTTTCTGCGAGCATTCTTAATGCAGGAATCATGAGGTTAGGACGAAGGAATTTGTATTCTGTTTTTGAATTTTCTAATTCAATTAAGCTATCTATTTTGATTTTGTCTTTTTCTTCCTGCTTGATTAAATGATAGGAAGATGTTTCTATCAATCCAACGCCGACGAGGATTTCTGCTATTTTTCTTTTTATTCTGCTTTCTTTTGATTCTTCAGCTATTGTTGATATGTTTGGGATTTCCGGAGTAAAATTGTCGTAGCCGTATGCAATTGCAATGTCTTCAATAATGTCAACTTCATGCAAGATATCTGTTCGCCACGGAGGGATTTCAACTTTTCCTTTTTTATAATCGTATCCCATTTTAGGGAGGAGTTTTTGCAAGTCAGATTCTTTCAAATTCAAGCCGAGGAGCTTATTTGTGTTGCTTAGGGAGATTTTTATTTTTTCTGGCTTAAAGTCAGGAGTTGCTTCTTTTGTTTTTCCGTAATGCAATTCCATGGCATGAATTTTTGCCCCCATGTCTGCTAAAGTTGTTATAATTATGTTGAGAGTTTTTTTTAGGATGTTGAAATCTGAGCCAGAGCATTCTATAAAAATTGATTTTGTTTGTTCAGTTATTCTGCCTGTTTCATTGCTGTTTATTATTGGAGGCATTGAGAGGATTTGTTTTTTGGCGTCTATAAAAACAGGGTATTTGCTGAAATTTTGAAGCAAATGTGAATATTCTTTTCCCGCGGGATGCCTTTGCAGGATTTGAGCTCCGTCCATTTCTTTATTAGACTCAAGGGGAATGAATTTTATTTTTTCTGGAGGGAGAGCGGTGTAGGTTATTGGAAGTGAAATTTTTTCCAATGGATAGATGCCTATTGCGACTTTTTTTCTTTTTCTTCCAATTGTTGTATGCAGTTTTTCCTGCAAATCTATTAATGATTTAATTTTCTCTTTGTCTAATGATAAATTTGTGGCGATTGCACATGCAGTGTATGGGCGGATGTCTTTGACATCTGATTCTATTAATACTTTGTAATCTTTTTCCGGCTTGTTGATTTTATATTTTTTAAGGCCTTTTTCTTTTCCTGTAAATGCTCTTACTGCTCTAAGAAATCCATGCATTGAGAGCAAGTCAGGACGGTTTGGAAGGACATCTATTTCAATTTCATTTTCTGTAATTGATTCTATTGGTATCCCTAACAATGATATTTTTTCTATATTTTCTTCTGAAAGCTTGATGTGCTTTTCTATTTCATGTCTTGGAAGTTTTATTACTGCCATTTTATTTTTTCTTTCTAATTAGAGTTTCTAGATTATCAAATCTTTTATTTATATAGCTGATATGGTGTTTTATATCATTTCTTATTAAATTTATCTCGCCTCTTACTTTCATAAAGCCTACTGCTATTTTTCTTTCAATTGAATATAATTTTTTCCAGAGAGCTAACTCCGACATAACTAATAAAGATGCTACTGATATTAATGTCGCTATATCTGTTGGCGAGCCAAATAGCTTCCATATTATAATTCCGATTATTGCTATAATTGCAATCCAAAATATTATGTCTTCTATTTTTATTTCCATTTTATTTAAAGAGCAGAGCGTATACTGTTATTCCAAATAAGATTATTACTATTATCCAAAATATTACATCTGTTATTTTCATTTTAACCTCACATAAATTCTTTTATTATTTTTGCCTCTTGTTTCATAATCCATAAATTCAATTTCTCCTATTTCAGATGTATTTTTTACATGAGTGCCTGCGTCTGGCTGTTTATCTATATCTCCTATTTTTACAATTCTTAATATTTTTATTCCTGCAGGAAGTCCCATTGTCAGCTTTACCATTTGTGGATTTTTTTCTACATCCTCTCTTTTCATTTCATAACTAGTTACTTCTAAATTCTTTTTTATTATGTCGTTGGCTTTTTCTACGAGTTTTTTTAATTTTTCTCTATCTGGATTTTCTAAATTAAAGTCCATTCTTATTTTTTCTGAAGTAATTTGATTGCCTGTTACCAAGGCATTCATTTCTTTTTGAAATATAGCTCCTAAAATATGCGCGGCAGTATGGCTTCTCATTAATTTATATCTTTTATCCCAGTCTATAATGCATTTTACTTTTTCTCCGTTTTTTAATCCTAATTTGTTTAGGTAATGCACTACTTTGCCATCTTCTTTTTTTACTTTTATTACTTTGAATTCTTTATCTTCTCTTATTATTTTTCCTTCATCACTTGCTTGCCCTCCAGATTCTGGATAGAAGATAGTATCTTGCAATACAATTTTATCTTCATCTGTTTCTACGACAGTGGTTTCTAATTCTTTTTTGTAGCTGTCTTTTAAGTACATCATTTTATCCATGCGTTTTTGATTCTTAATTCTTTTATATTGTTGGAATACAATTCTCTAAGATCTTTTATTTTGTAATAATCAATTATTATTCTGTCAAATCCCTGCCCCCAAGCCAAGACAGGGATATTTTTTCCTAAAAGGGGCGCTGTGACTTCTGGCCTGAAAATGCCTGCTCCTCCTAACTCAAGCCATTCTTTTTTTTCTTCGTGGAATACTTTTATCTCTACGCTTGGCTCTGTGAATGCGAAGAATGTTGGGACGAATTTTATTTTTTCAAAGCCCATTTTCGTGTAGAATTCTTTTAGGTATCCGAGGAGATGCCTGAATGTGGCATTTTGGGAAACGACGATGCCTTCTGTCTGATAGAATTCAAAGCCGTGCTTCCAGTCAAGGGTTTCATTCCTGAATACTTTTCCTATTGTGAAATATTTTGCAGGAATGTCTGAATTTTTTAGAGAAGCGAGCGTTCTTGCTGAAACAGAAGTTGTGTGAGTTCTTAACACTACTTTTTTGGCTTCTTTTTCCTCCCAGTTATACTGCCAGCCTCTGCTGTTTGAGATGCCGGATTCATGAGCCTGCTTTACTTTTGATAATAATTCTTTTCCCGGGAGTTTGCCTTCTGCATTTTTTATGAAGAATGTATCCTGCATTTCTCTTGCTGGATGGTTTTGCGCAGTGAACAAAGCGTCAAAATTCCAGAATGAAGTTTCTGTTAACGAAGATGTCATTTCTTTGAACCCGAGATCTAGCCAGATTCTTTTTGCGTATTCTATTGCTTCATTGACAAAATGTTTTCTGCCTCCGTGAATTGCGGGAACATGCGAGGTTATGTCATAAGCTCGGAACTTTTTATTTTTGCTCCAGTTTTTTATTATTTCAGGAGTTAGCTCTTCTATTAAATCAAGTTCTAAATTTTCATTGGCAATATTTTTTCCTAAATTTGTCAATTCAAAGTCAATAATTTTTTTCTCTTTTATTTCTATGATGTCTTTTCTTTTTTTGAGGATTTCAAATGCAGAGAGATTTTCTGAATTCAATTTTGATTTTTCTTTTGGAAGGATTTCCAGCAGATGCTCTTCCGGCATTTTTTTTGTAATTTCTTCTTTTGTGGCAATTAGTTTTATTCTCCCGTTTTTTAATTCTATCATGGCTTTGTTTTTTAAAATTCCCAGAGAAACTTTGAATTCATTGTCAGAAAGTTTTGACAATTTTTTTGCCTCTTCTAATGCCGGATTTTTACTTTCTTCAAGAGTCAGGATGAGTTTTCTTTCAGGAAGATGATTTTTTTTATAGTAAATGCCGTTTGTTCCTAAATCTATAATTGTTTCACTTGTTTTTTTAATTTTTAAAATGTTTTTGTTTTCAAGAAATTTGAGAGCTCTTAAAACAGAAGTTTCGTCTAAGCAGGATTTTTCTGTTATTTCTTTTATTGAGAAATTCAATAGAGGTATTATTTTTCTTTCTAGGGGAGAGAGTTTTTGAATAATCTTCTCGATTTCTGTCTGCATAATTTGTGAAGGAATGAAAAGATTAAAAACCTATTGATTTTTTAGATTTGCTCGTTTGAATTTGCCTCTTATAAGGTGAAAAGCCAATCTGCCGTCTTTATACTTTATAGGAGAGCCAATAACAGCTTGGCATATACGAACTAAGTTTCCGATATTTTTACATTTATATTTTTATCAAATTGCAAATTATGATATCGCTCTGGTTTTATAATTCTATTTAGATAGCATCTTTTGAGCCAGCCCGGTCCGTCTTTTTGGTAAATAAACAATTCATTTCTGCATTGTACGCAAGATACTTTTATGATTTTCGCAGTTCCGCCTCTTTTTCTTAAGTATTTGTCTTTTTTTATTTTCATGTCAGTGCTTCTTTTGCCTGCCGGGTTGAAGCTCCTAATGAGAGAAGAAGCGCTCGAGCATTGTGTTCGTCTTTGAAGTTAATTAGCTTAAGAGAGGCATTTGCTTTTCTTGCGATTTTTATGTTTTGCTTTATCCTTGCTAGAGTGAGGGCTTTTTGTTTTTTTTCAAGAGAGCGGATTTCTTTCATATCAATGCCTAAAGAGACAGAGTTTTTTGCCGCGATTTTTGCGAGGACACGATTCAAGCCTGAAGCTAGAGATTTTATTTTGTCTTTATTTTCTTTAGTATTATGAATGTCTAAGAGAATGTTGAATTTTCCGTATTCCAGGATTTTTCTGTTAAAATCCAGGGATTGAGCTTTTACAATTATCGGCTTTTTGTTTTCTGCGACTGCTTTTTTTATCTGGTTTTTTGCCTGCTCTGGGTTTATTGTAGATATCATTTCTTTAAAATGAGCCTGAGAGGATTTGAACCTCTGATCTCTGCCGCATCGGGACATTGCTTTGCCGAGCTAAGCTACAGGCTCGTGATAATCCTTAATTTATTATGAATATAAAACTTATCATTCAAGGGTATTGTCTAATTAAGCGATGTGCTTTAAATAAAAATTTTAATAATCGCTTTACGTTATAACATATTGTTATAGAATAATACTTTTCTCTTCGACAAATAAGTATAATCACCTAACGAATGCTTATTCATTGTTAAAAATTTTATGAGAGAGATAGAGGA
>CAYJQP010000034.1:0-2268 GCA_964372385.1 Candidatus Woesearchaeota archaeon
TCACTATAAAAAATTTACAAAAAATATCTCAAATCGCAGCAATTGTTTAGCATATAGCCAACGACTTTAGTTTTTCCTCAATTTGTCGTTGACTACCTCAAGAATGCTGACAATTGCATTCTTGATGGCACAGAAAACTTTATTTTCTGTGTTTAGGGAAAGACTTTAGTCTTTCACTATATTTTATTAAAATTATGAGTTAAAGGGGTGTGGGACATTATTCAATTATTCTTTGAAATAAAAACTCTCTTTTTCTTATCAACAATTTGCTCTTTTTATATTAAATTTTATTTCATAATAATCAATGCAATATAGATAATTATTAAAATAATCTGTTATTTATTATAAAAATAGAGGTTGATAACGACGATAAATTTTCGCCGAAGTGTAAATAAAAATGAATAAATTATTCAAGCCAATTCGTAAAAGGTTAATAAAATAAGATATTTCTTTTTTCTATATTTATAGATTTGGATATTAGATGGGCTAATTATGTCCCACACCCGAGTTAAAAACTTCAATTTTTTAATTTTTGATAGACAAAACCTCCAACATATATTTTTATCATTAATTTATCTTCTATAAAAACAATTGCACTATTTTTTACTCCAAAGTTTTCCTAATTACCTCTCCTATTTCCCCTTCTCCTCGCTTCCACAATTTCCTTAACTCTAAACGAAAGCAAAAACATCAAAAGCATTAAAGCTCCAAATAAAATAAACAAAAACTTAAATGGCAGGAAGATTAAGCTGACAGAAGCTAAAATACGAGCCGCAAATCCGTTAAAATCTATTGTAGTGTTGTAAGGCCCGTAAAATCTGTATTCATCATCGCCCTTTGCAATGTCAAAAAAATATGCCTCTGTCGTCGGCTCAAGCATTGCAAGACCGACACCAGAAACAAAAAACAAAAAGAATAACAGGTAAATATCAGAAATAAAGAAACAGATAAAACTAACAACTGCAATAATTAAATAGCCAATAATAAAAATTTTCTTAAATCCTTTTTTTCCTGCGAGTTTTGCAAATGGATATTCAAGCAATATCAAAGGAACAGAAACTAAAAATAAGAAAACTCCGACAAATAAACTATCAAATCCTTCTCTTAATATCAGCAAGGGCATAAAAAGATAAATCAAAGTATGCCATATAGTAATGCCTCCGCCAAGAAAATAACAAAAAGTCCTCTCCTTGTCTCTAAAAAAATCTTTAAAATTAGCAAAAAAATTAACATCCCTTCTCTTGCTTATATGTGCGTCTTTTATCCTAGTTGCCTTGAAAACAAAAAGCCCAAATAAAATAAAACCAGCAGACAAGAGAAAGACATTAGTCATGCCAAATCTGCTTGCAAAATAACCTGCTATTAAAGGCCCAATAACCCATGCAATATTCATAAAAGTATAAACAAGCCCTTCATTTCTTGAAATCTGTTTGCTTTTTGAAATGTCTCTTACAATGACGCCAAAACTAGTTATGCGGAAAGCTGATAAAACTATCAGCAAAACTGCTAAAAAAATGAAAAAATAAATATCCTTGACAATAGAAAACAACAGCAAAGTTGGAAATGTCAAGAGCAAAGAATAAAATAATATCTTGCCTTTGTTTCCTTTTTCAATAACGGGGACAATTAGAAAAAAAGAAAGAAAAGCAACGAGAGTCAAAAAAGCAGATATAAGCCCGACTGAAACATCGTCGTGGACAAAGCTGTTTATAAAAACAGCCCAAATCGTTGAGATAAAAGCCATCGCAAAAGAAATAATCAAAGCAGTAAAACTAAGTCTCGCTATTCCTGTAAAAACAAACGCCCCTTTTTGTTTTAAGAATAAAATTCCCATCTTTTTACTTGGATTTCTGTGTTAAAAAAACTATCTTATTTTTATTATCTTATTATTCAGTATCTCCGCATAGGAATTTTTCTACCTAGTTTTTAATATTATTTACTAACCGATTAGTAATTAAACGACCTGCTTGTCGAGGATAATGAGATTATGAGATTAAAAGAAGGTAATGTCAATACACTAGCTTTTAGCTATTTTTAAGTCTGTGCGGAGATACTATTTTTTCAAAAAGTATTAATTGCCAGCAGTTTAATTATGATTGCGCAGAAAAGTAATGATAACAAAGGTAGTTGTCGTTGTTTTTTTGCTGTAAATAATATCTTCCAAATTTATATAATAAACCTAATCCTTATTCTTCACTTATGTCTCTTCCTCTTTATTCTTCACTTATGTCTCTTCCTCTTTATTCTTCACTTATGTCTCTTCCTCTT
>CAYJQP010000034.1:2368-7688 GCA_964372385.1 Candidatus Woesearchaeota archaeon
TTTTCTGCCTTTATACAAAACACCTAAAATCAATCCAAAAAACATCCCTGACAAATGCGCGATATTTCCTGTATCATCAATTGGATTTCCTGTCAAAAATCCATAAGCTCCAATCAAATCCCCTGCTCCCCACAAAATCCCTGCAATAAAAATTGGCATCGGCATTCCAAAAGCCCAGACAATCAAAAATGGCCGAACCATTATCAAAGCCCCAATCACGCCAAATATCGCGCCTGAAGCTCCCAATGACGACGAATAAAAATTAACAGCTACTAAATTAGACAAAATCCCGGAAATAAAAAACACGGCAAAAAATCTTCTTCCGTCTATCAGCTTCTCAAGAATAGAACCGAACAAAACCAGAGCAAACAAATTATAAATCAAATGCGCCAGACTGCCATGCAAAAAAACAGCAGTCAAAAATCTCCATGGCTGGCCAAGCCAAACATTAAAATCCAAAACAAACATTTCTGTAAATCCGCGAAATAAAATCTGAATTAAAAAAATAAGAATCATAAATCCCGATAATTTGAAAGCATAAAACCTGAATTTCATGCATATATAAAAAACAATTAAATTAAAAAGCTACCTATCTTTCTATAAAGCATGGGAAGAGGTGCGCCAATCAAAAATTCAAAAAGAGAGCCTTTTGTAAGACACTGGTCGCCGACAGTTTTGGAAGAATTCTTTCGTTGCCCACGATTTTGGTATTTAAAAAGTAAGCTAAAACTAAAAGTCACAACGCCTCAAATGGCAAAAGGAACATTTCTTCATAACATAATAGAACAATTAAGACTTAATCACTTAAGAAAAAGACCAAGATATAAATCTGCAGAAGCATTTGGAAATGTTGCCGCAAACCAATGGCATGGTTATGAAAAAGATGGAGAAAAATATGGAATAATCAAAACAGGTGAAGATTCAAGAGAAAACAAAATTCTCTGGGAAGACGATAAACAGCCATACCGTATGAAAGAAGAGATAAGACAACGATGTGCTTCCCTATACGATATCTTAATGTCAGAAGAACAACCGATTCTGTTTCCAAAAGCCAAAACAAACCCCAATATACTAGAAAATAAAAAATTCAAAACATCATTTAGATACAGGTATACTTTAAACGGCAGAGGATTCTCTGGAGAAATAGACGAAATCCGTCCTCAAAAAGTATTAAGGGATTACAAAACAGGGATATGGAAATTCGTAGAACAAAAAACAGAAACAGCTCTTCAACCGACATTTTATCTCCTGACATTCTGCGCACTTTGCAATGAAGTTCCGCAATTCAGAAATTTAGTCGGCGTAACAGAAAAAGAGGCAAAACACTGGGCAGGCAACCCGGAATACATAAGTGAAACTGCCAGTTTTGAATATTTTATGATTGATAAATACAATGAATGGGATAAAGAAAAAAAAGAATGGATTGAAATAAAAAGAGACCCAATTTTAAAAACAACTCGTTCAGACTTTAATTACAAAGAGCTCTGCCAGAAAATTGACACTGCAAATTCTTTGATTGGAGAATTTGAGGACCATGGCTTTTATCCTGCAATGAGAGAACAATGTTTTGATTGCAAGCGTTTCAAAGAATTAGAAGAAGCATGCATTAGAATGACAGAAAAAGCAGATATAGAAAGAAGGCAAATAAAGTTAAATGATTTCTCGCGCTGCCATCCTAAAACTTTTGCAGGAGAGCAAGAATATGCAAAACAGCTTGAATTCTGCCTCCTCTTCCAAGAATAGAAAATCAACAGATTTTTATATCCTTAAATTGTTTCTACATATAGTCAACGACTTGAGTTTTTTCCTCAGTTTGTCGTTGACTATATAGGGAAAGACTTATGTCTTTCACTATTATTGGCGGATGTAGTTTAATGGTAGAATGTCAGCTTGTGGCGCTGAAGACGAGAGTTCGATTCTCTCCTTTCGCCCTTTTCATCAGTCATTTCAATTTATTCAATAGACTATTTATAAGCCTTTTAGCCTCTTGAACATATTTCTCGTTATATGAAAATGGTCCAAAAATACCCTTGAAGCTGTCGTCAAACTGAGATTTGTCCAAAAACGCAGCTTGCTTTTTAATTGAATTTTTAAGTTTCTCAAAATCTCCTTTCATTAAATGCTTTTCTAATTTCTCTTTATCACAAGGCATTAATGCGACAATATCTCTAATGTCAGATAATCTCCCGCTATGAAATTTCATAGCGATAATCAATTCTTTCTCCGGAGTCAGAAATTCTATATTATCTATTTTTCCTTTCACAGAATTTTTCTTGATATAATCAAAACCCCAAGTTGCATTTGTTGTTCTTGAAACTAAACCATTAATTAAAAAATCTACATTAACAGGCAAGCCTTTCATTTTTTTCATAAAACGTTTAAAATTCTCTCCATATGATAAAGCTACCTTTTTTTCATAATGCAAAACATAGTTGTCTTTTTCCAGTATTTTCTCAAACTTTCCAATATCTTCTTCTTTTAATACAACATCCAAATCTATTGAAAATCTTTTTTTATATGTTGATACTGCATAACCTCCAACAATAATAAACTCAAATTCTTTGTCTAATAATAAATTAAGTATCTTCATAACTTCTTTTTCTCTTTCAAGCAAACCGACTCTAGAATCCATTTTAGACATTTGTTGCCACCTCTGCATATTTTGCGTTTAATCTTAAGTTATACAAGATACCCAACTGCTCTAAGATATTCTCTAATTGCAATTCTTTTCCCCATGCAACTAATTCTCTTAAAGGCATTACCGGCAAGCCGTCTTTTCTCTCTATCTCGAAGCCCTTTTTTTGAATAACCCAAACCAAAGGTCTTTTGTTATTCATCTCTCCTTCAGTATAAGCAATTCCATTTTTTTTCAAAGACTTTTTTAAATAATCAGTATCCTTCTTATCAACTTCTAAGAAATAAATCCTGTTATAAAAATCTCCAGTTATAAAACTCCCCCTAGTCCAGATTGCCACAGCTGTTCCTTTCACGAATCTTATCCTTAATTTTAAATTTTTAGCTAACTTCCAGAAAATATTATCTTTTTCTATAACAGAAATAGCGTCATCCAACTCTTTAAATTTCTTATATATCAAATTCTTATTAATCTTAATAACGTTCTTATTTCCTTTTCTAATCAAGCTGATTACTTCATACTTCTCTAACTCAAATATCCATCTATAAACTGCAGAATAAGCAAACCCTATTTTAGATGCCAAGCTATTTATGCTTTCTCCATCTCTGGCTTTTTTCACTATAGCTGTTGTTATTTCATTAATTATATTCATTATATCAAAATTTCTCCGAAATTTAGATGTTTGAGAACCTTAGGTTCTCATTATCTTTTAAAAGATAATAGGTTTATATATCTTTCGTTCTCCAGATTTCTTCGCAAAAGTCCCTTCTCAAAAACTATAAAAACTCTCCTAATTTTCTAAGAACATGAAATACGAAGTATCAACAGTAAAAGGATTTCAGGATTATCTTCCGCCTGAATCTTTGAAAAGGAAGAAGATAGTTGAAACAATAGAAAAATATTATCAGCTTTATGGTTTTCTTCCGATAGAAACTCCGATAATTGAATTTGAAGAATTAATGGCCGGCGATTTTATCAACGAAGAAGAGCAGGACGAGGCAGTTGCAGAGCGATTCAGATTAAAAGATAGAGGAAATCGCTCTCTCGGCTTGAGATATGAATTTACATTTCAATTATCCAGAATTTTAAAAGAAAACCCAAACATAAAACTCCCATTCAAAAGATACCAAATCGGCCCTGTTTTTAGAGACGAGCCAATAAGGCAGGGAAGAACAAGACAGTTCACTCAATGCGACGCAGACATTATCGGTGACAGCTCAATAAACGCAGACGCAGAATGCATTGCACTTGTCTCCGACATTCTCAAAGAATTTAAAATAGAAACAGAGATACAAATTAACAACAGGAAACTATTGAATGCGATAATTGAAAGCGTGCAGATAGAAATGTCAAAACAAGTTTTAAGAGAGATTGACAAAATTGAAAAGCTCGGTGTTGACCAGGTAAAAGCAAACTTAAGGAAATACACATCAGCAAATCAGATAATAACACTCTTCAAACTATTTGAAAAAGACATTTCATTTTTCAAAGAAAATGCTTTTGACGGCGCAAAGGAACTTGAGCAGTTAATAAAACTCTGCAAGCTCTATGGAATAAAAACAAAATTTACGCCTTCTATGGTGAGAGGTTTTTCATATTACACAGGCAACATATTTGAATTTCTCATTGAAGGAAGCAAAACTGTCCTGGCTGCAGGAGGCAGATATGACGCTCTAGTTGGAAAATATCTAAATAGAGAAATCCCTGCAGTCGGAATATCATTCAGTTTGGAAGCATTAACAGAGTTATGCGCAGATAAAATATCGCAGATAAAAATTGAAATCCAGCCGAAAATTCTTATTATCCCAATTGAAAAAGAAAAAGAAGCAATTATCCTTGCAAGAAAATTAAGAAAAAGTGACATTTCATGCACAATAGCAGATGGCAAGCCGGGCAAAGCTCTTGAATATGCAAATGCATTAACAATCCCCTATGTAATTTTCCTCGGCGAAGAAGAAATAAAAAAAGACAAATTCAAATTAAAAGAAATGCAATCAGGAAAAGAAATTCTGCTTAGTGAAAAACAGCTGATGACAAAATTCAGGAAGTAAGATAATTACATGTCCTTGCTTAAAATTAGTATAGAAAAGTTTGAATAAATCAATTTGCGAAAACTTCACCTTTGGTGAAGTTCCCACGAAGCTTACTTCGGGAGGACTTGCAGCAGCTTTTTATAGCAAGGTTTCGCTCTTTCAAAGACTTCAACTTTGAAAAAGTTGAATGTATCAAAGAACTTGTTCTTTGAGTTCTCTTAGAGAATCCTAAAAATTCCTTTGGAATTTTTGGGCACAAAGATTTCAAACTTAATGAGAAATCTTTATGTTTACAAAAATACGAAAATTCTCTATATATTAATTAACTTTAAAGTAGTTACTAAACACAAACATTTATATATAGTTTTTCTCCCTTATTTTTATGCAGAGGATACTAAAATATCAAAAAATATGACAAAAACTCAAACCTTAGAAGCTCTTCTTGAAGGTCATGAAATTTCTGATTTTTCAAGAGAATGGGTTGAAAACAGCGATACAGACGAAGAAAAAATTAGGCAGGCCTATAAAATGCTGAGGAAAATTGGTTTAAAAGATGATAAGATTGCTTCTCAAGCTCATTTGCTAGGAAGAGATCCAGAAACTATTGAAAGGAATTATCAAGCATTAATTAAATTAGGTTTAAAAGATGATA
>CAYJQP010000035.1:0-5316 GCA_964372385.1 Candidatus Woesearchaeota archaeon
AAAAAGAGAAAACTTTTTAGTGTTAAAAAGAGAAAATGAAATACTCTGCGCTAAAGGGCGAGGTGTCGCAAACCAAAAATAAAAAATGCTAACGAAAAAAAATCTGACCAATTCACGGCTGAAAAGAACCAATTCAAAAGTAATATCAACTGAATCTTTTATTTCATACTGCGATAAACTAAATTTGAGGGCGGCAATTCATCACTCGGCTTCCAAAGCCGAAGTATCCTTGCTGTTGATGTAATGAAATATGTAGATGCACCTGATTTGAAATCAAGGACAGAAGAAATTGCAAAGACTTTAGGAATGGAGCACATTGATTTAGAGAGAGTTGAATGCATGCGGGGTTTTGGCTCTTCGTCTAAAAGGACGTTGGCGAGATGCCATGCGCTTGGAAAGCTAATGCAGAAAGCAATGAAGACAAAAGCATTTTACGCAATTGAGTTTTTAGAGAGTTTTGGCAAATTAACTGAAAAAGAACAGGATAAAGTGATTATACATGAATTGATGCATATTCCGAAAAGCTTTGGCGGAGGGTTTAGGCATCATGATTTTGTCTGCAGGAGAAATGTTGACATAATGTATGAGAAATTTATTAGTTTGAAGAAATCTGCGAGGATGTTGTTGTAGTTACAAATATTTTATTATAGAAAAAATTGGTATAAATTTTATTTTTGCTTTTCCTAATTTTATTTCATTAGAATACTTTTGTGATAAAATAAAACCTCTTTCAACATCATAATCTTCTACAAAATTTTTAAATGATCTCCCATATTTAGGGTTGTTTAATGTTGTTTTAACCTCTATTGGTACTTTTTTTCCATTTATTTCTACAACAAAATCAACTTTGGCGCCAGCTTTAGTTTTCCAATAATGTAACTCTAATTCTCTCTTAAATAATTCTGAAGCAACGAAATTTTCATTTAAAGAACCTACATCAACTCTATTGTCCAGCTCTTGAAAATTATTAATTATTATATTTCTAAAACCTGTATCAAGAAAAAATATCTTGGGCATTTTTGTTAATTCTTTTCTTCTGTTTGTAAAGAAGGGAATGCTTTCAATACAGACGAATGTTTTTTTAAGAATGGTAATATATCTTATTAATTCTTTATATGTAAATCCAGTGAGAGAAGAGAGTTCATGGTAGTTGATAGGATTTCCGATTTGTAATGCAAGAGCTTTTATCAACTTATTTAATCTAACATCCTCGCTAATCTGTAATATAAAATATATTTAACATTGAAATCACAAGGAAGAAAACTTTCAAAAGATGAACTTTACTCTTATGCTTCAATAATAGAGGATTCTTTTTTTGTATTTTATCTTCCTAAATTTAGCTATTCTGTGAGAAAAAGAGAGCCCGTTAATAAAATTTATTTATGTGATGTTGGGTTTACAAAAATTATTGAAACTAATGAAGTTGTTGGCAAAAAGATGGAAAATGTTGTGTTTCTTGAACTTCTGAGAAGAAAAAAACCAACTAGTGAATTTTTTTATTGGAAAAATACACTGCAGGAAGAAGTGGATTTTGTTATTAAAGAGGGTTCACAAATTAAAGAGCTGGTTCAAGTATGCAAAGATATTGATGTTGTTGAAACAAAACAAAGGGAGACAAGGGCGTTGTTAAAAGCTAGCAAGGAACTAAAATGTAAAGACTTAATTATAATAACAGAGAATTATGAAAGTGAAGAGAACGTTGAGTGGTTTGGGCTTAAAGGCAAAGTTAAATTTATTCCAATATGGAAATGGCTTTTATAAGTATCTACTTGGAAAGGAGATTAGATTTTTGAAGTTATTTTTGATATTGTTGAGATATATAAGTTATTAAATTTCATACGACTTTCTTCAATCATTTTATGAGATTATTCTGTTCTCCTACAGTAGGAGAACTTTTTTATAGCTGTTTAGGAAAATTTTTGGATTTGACTAATAAAAATACTTATAAAGATGAGTTGTTTAGTTATTTTGTTTTGAAAAGAGGTTCCCCTACAAATTATGGTTTATAAAAAATACACTTATAAAAGAGGAAAGAGGTATGGCCCTTATTTTTACGAGAATAAAAGGATTAATGGAAAGGTTGTGACGAGGTATTTGGGGCCTGCTTATGTAGATTCTAAAGATAGGCGTAGGGGAAATTTTGCTGATAAGAGTGAAGTAAATTCAGGATTGGAACGTGGGGGAAATAATTTTTCTGATAATAAATTAAAAGAAAGATTGACAGGAAGAGATGACAGGATTGGCAAGAAGGAATTCCAAAAATTGCCTGAACTTGGTTTTAGAAATATTAATAATAAAAGATTGGATAAGGCATTGGCAGAGAAGAGCAGAAAAGCATCTCTTTGGGGCAGGAGAAAAGAAGAGTTTGGGAAATACAAAGAATATGATTTTGAAAGGGCGAGAAGGACAGTGCCTATCAAGCATTTCAACTTTGGATTAAGAAAGATGTTTTTATTTTCCGGAGTTTTTATTTTCTTGGTTTTTGTTTCTGCCTTGATTTCTTTTTTTGTTGTTAATTCGCTTTTTCCTGAAGAAGAGCTTGGTTTTAGGGTTTTTGAGCCGGAGAGAGGAGGGATTGCTCAAGACGAATTAGCTGTGAAGGAGGATTTTTTTATTAGCGAAGAGGAGGGACGAGAGGAAGGTTTTGACACTGAGGAAAAAGGATTTGATGAAGAAGATGTTGGGATAGGGAAGGAGATTGATGAGGCAGAGAAAGGATTTTTTGGGCGAGTGGGCGAACAAGTAGGCGAATTTTTTAAAGGGATTTTTGGATTTGGCGAGCAGGAGATTGATGAGGAAGGGGTTTTGCTTGGGCCTACGAGCAGCTGTGCAACATTGAGTACTGCAGGAGAAACATATACTTTGACTAATCTGGTAACTACTGCTGGGCCGGTTTGTTTTACAATTACTGCTAATAATGTGGTCCTAAATTGTCAGGGGTATACTATCACATGTACAGGACAAACTTGCGATGGAATTTTAGTCAACGGGGCTAATAATGTTCTGATTAGAAATTGCGTTATTCAAAATACTGCTGCCAATCCATTTTCAGTTAGTGCAGGTATTGAAATTAGGAATTCAGAAGCGACAATTCATAATGTTCAAACAAGCGGTTCAACAGGGCTTTATCTTGTTTCTACTGACACAAATTTAAGAAATGTAAATGTAAATGGCTCTAATTTTAATGACGCTTTTACAACACAAAAAAATGTTCTTTTTGAGAGAACTGATGGTGGAGATGGATTCTCGTATTATAATCTTATTTTAAATAATAGTGACATAGGAATTTTGCCAACTGCAATTAGTAACAATGATGTGGATTTTGGCACGGATGGAACTAGAAAGATAATAAGAAGATGGACTTTGACTGTGAGCGTGAATGACGACTCTATGCCCTCTGCTCCTGTTAGCGGCGCATCAGTTCAGATTGACGATAACAACGCAGGAACTACTAATCCTGTTTTTTCAGGGACTACAGATGCAAGCGGAAAAGTTGTTACTAATCCACTGCCTGAAATTGAGAGAACTGTTACAGGTACAGGAACTATTTCTGATCAGACTTACAATCCATATTTAGTTGATATTACAAAAAATGCTTATAATCCGATTATAGATTCGGTTACAATGGATACGAAACAAACAATGACTCGTTTTTTAACTGTTGATACTACGATAGATGCTTGTGGGTTTACAATAAGCATTCCCGGAAGAACTTATACTATAAATCCTCCCAGCGGTAATTACATTTCAGCTAGTGGAACATGCATTACAATATCTGCGAATAATGTTATTCTTAATGGAACTGACGGCGCAGGGGGCAGGAGAGAGATAAGACATTCATCTGATTCTGCTGGAAGTGGAATTATGCTGTCAAGTGGTTACAATAACATATGGATAAAAAATGTTCAAATTACTGATAACACTCAGGCATCAATCGGAACTTCAGCAGGAATAAATTCTATAAGTAATAATAATTTAAATATTAGTAATGTCGATATTACATCTATAGGTTCATATAGCATTTGGATTAGAAATCCTCCAGCTGCAGCAGAGAAGTTAATAAACATTTCAGGCAATAAATTTATTTTGAATAATGCTAATGTGGAAGGGATAAGAATAGAGGGATATATCTCTGGCAATATTACTAATAATTCTTTTAGTTCTGGCGGAAACGCAGGCAATGTTAATGCAATACATTTAATTCAATATTTAGGGGGTAACCCAGATAGAATGAATATTATAGGCAATAGATTTGATTTATGTAGCGGATGTACGAACAATATTGGCATCTATATTGAGAATGGAAATGCCCAAAATATTTCCTATAATTCAATAAATGCTTTAGGTTCAGGGTCTCGCGGTATTTATTTGAAGACAGCTAACAATGTTTTAAGTGGGAACAATATTACAACCGGCACAACTACAGGGACAAATAGTTATGGAGTTTATTTAGATTCTGCAAGTGGTAATGTTTTCACCGGAGAGAATATAACAACTTCCGGGAGCGGGGCAAATGCGATTTATGTTTCCCGCAGTTCAAATAATAACAAGTTTAGAGATAGTTATTTGAATACTCCAACTGGTGTGAGGGAGATATTTTTTGATGCGCTCGATACTTCGCAGGTTTGGAATAATAATTTTACTAATGTCCGTAGGGGAAACAGTGCTGCTCCTGTTTTAATCAGTGGGAATCCTGCGGGTTTTGCCGCTGGGCCTCCGGCGTCAACTGGAAGATTGAACATGCATTATTATGTTGATGCTAATGTTAATTTTGCTGCTGGGAGCAATGAAGGAATTAATATTGACTGCACTGCTGCAAATTCAGGAACATGTTTTGCTGATGCATCTATAAATAGCAACGGGGATATTCAGAGGCAGGAGGTTTTGGCTTCTGCATTTAATGTTATAGGCGAGACTTCTTATGATGCTCATAATTTCTCTGTTGATAATGACCTTTATGTTCAAGGAGTCAATGAGTGGGGTGATGATTTGGAGAGCCGCAATTTGAAGACATTAGGCAATTTAATTGAAGGGCAGAGATTGGAGTTTACATTAAGAGATGTTGGGGCACCTGTTGTTAGTTTTGTTTATCCAACGCCAGCATCTGCATCATCTATAACAACAGATAGTTTCACTATTAAATCAGAGACAATAGATGTCAGCGAACACTATACTTTTGTTGACTTTGATAATAGCTTAAAGTTTTGGCTGACAATGGAGGATTTTGATGCCGGCGGGAATCCAGTAGATATTAGCAGTAATGCTTATGTAGGCCAGTTATTTGATGATGTGGATTTTGGCTCCGGCAGATACGGA
>CAYJQP010000035.1:5416-7589 GCA_964372385.1 Candidatus Woesearchaeota archaeon
CAAAAACTATACTTCAACAAAATGAAGAAAAAGGCTTTACAGGAGCGGCATGGGCAAAAATTGAAACAACTGCCACAGGAAGCCAGATTTTCTGGCTTTTAGGTAGCGATTTTGAAATGAAATATAGTGTAGATTATCGAAACTTATATTGTCTTATAAGAGGGTCAGATGGTAATTTTATTGGATTGAATGGGCAATCTATTTCATTGGCAGATGGGTCGTGGCATCACTATGTTTGCAAATTTAATCCTGAAACTGATTTATTAACTTGGTATATTGATGGTGTGAAACAAACTGAAGTTGATGCTTTCAGTTTTGACAGATTTACACAAGATTTGAAAAATCTCTTTATAGGAGGTAATGGTGCAGTGATAGGAACAGGTGGAGTGTATATGAACGGAAGTGTAGATGAAGTTTTGTTTTTTGACAGGGCTTTGAATGATAGTGAAGTCAGTTCTCTTTATTCAAATCCGGGCGGAGCATCACCAAGTGTTTACAATAATTTATTTGACAATTTGCCAAATAAAGTTTATAATTTCAAAGCGTATTCAGTTGATATTAACGGAAACAGAGGAAATTCAGGGAATAGCGTGACTGTTAATGTAGATATTGCTCCGGATGTTTATTTTGATGACGAAGTAGTGTTTGATGCTATTGACACAGTTAATGATGGGGCTACCATAACAGAACCTTATTTTGATATAGGCGCATTCATTGATATTCTTTCCGGGACAGGGCTTCAAAAGGTTGATTTTATCTGGGATGCTGAAACAAGGAATTTATTTGATAGTTCAACGGCTTTGTTGATGAATATGGATGATGTTTCTGCTATTGGCGAAGATTACAGCAGAACTTCTTGTTCTGATATTACAACAAGTTGTGTTACAAACAGCCAATGCAACAGTATTGGTGATGGTTTTTGTAGAACAAGAATATTTGATGTTAGTGGAAGAGGGAATAACGGAGGTTATTATGGTGATAATGAAGACCCGACAAGCAGTATGCTAAGCCAATCCGGATTGTCGGGCTTTAGTGCAGTAGATTGCGTTGATGGAGTTACGGCAATACAATGTTTTAGTGCAGATACTTCTCTTGCTGGATCTTGGCTGATGATTGATTTAGGGGCGGGAAATGAAAAAGATTATGTGAAGGCTAAGATGTACATTGCCAATAATTACTTTTTCGGAAATTTTAATATCCAATATTCTGATGTCTCTGATTTCGCTTCTTATGGAACTGCAGCGACTGATTTTAATCCCAGACTTGTTAACCAATGGAGTGAAATATCATGGAACAATGTAGGGAAGCACAGGTATTGGAGGTTTTATTTAACAAATCCACCACCCGGAGATGGCGGGGAAATTATGGAAATTGAGATGTATAGTGATAAAGTAGTTAGTGGCAGATATGGAGCAGGTTTTGAGTTTGACGGAATTGATGATTATATCAATTTAGGAGTTTCTCCTACTTTGAATAATGGCATTGATGATATAACAATTTCTGCTTGGGTGAAGTTGGATGCGGAGATTGGCTCGCAGGATACAAACTATGAAATTTTCTCAAATGAGCAAAATCTAGTTCATGGATATGTTTTTAGAATACAAAACACTCCTTCGGGGTCTTCTAGAGGAACTATCTTTTTAAGATTTAGCAGAGCCGGCAATGATTATTCTGTTATAACTCCTACAGATACTTATCCAAATGACAAGCAATGGCATCATGTTATTGGTGTTAAGAGTGGTGCAAATGGTTATATTTATCTTGATGGAGTTTTGGTTGCGAGCAATACAGGGATTTTGTCTCCTGTTGATTCTACTACTTCAAGTAAAATATCTGGGCAGGGTCAGCCTATGAACGGCTCAATTGACGAAGTTTTTGTTTCTGGAAGGGCTTTGAGTGCAAATGAAGTTAGACAATTGTATTATTCTAATTTGCGAAAGTATGATCCATACAAATGGAAATTAAATATGAACCATAGTGGTTATTTAGACGGAACGCATACATTCCAGATTGGAATTATTGAAGGAAGCGGTGATAGTGATTTAACAGAGAGCAGAACTGTGTATGTGGATATTCCTTTTAGGATTCTTGATATTGTTATTTCAAATATTCAGAGAATTGTTTTGAATGATGTAAGAAATGTTATTTTTAATGTCATTGTTCAGAATGGCAA
>CAYJQP010000036.1:0-7569 GCA_964372385.1 Candidatus Woesearchaeota archaeon
TTCTTTTTGCTTCTTCGTATTTCTTGAAGAGAGTTCTGCCGAAATCTCCTGATGGAATTAACGGTGGCTGTATTAGTCTGGCTGATCCTTGAGCAACTTCAAAGTCTGATAATTTTAATTTTACCATGAATTTTTATTATTTGAAAGTTTATAAACTTTTATATTTTTTGCTACTCTTAAATTTGAACAGAAATTGCGTGAGATGTTAATTATTTTGCCTTCTCATTTTCCATAATCTTATTTCTAAACAAGAAAAGCCCGATAAAGAAATAAGCTAAACTTGAAGCTAAGGCAAAGAGGTTTTCAAATCCGCAGAAACTGACGCATGCCGGGATTTGCGACTTTATGAAAAAGAAATCAATTACTACATATAGTGCTGATATTATAGAGCCGTAAATGAGCCCTTTGCCTTCTGCTTTGTGCCTTAAATCTTGAGGAACATGAAGAGTTATAGTTGATTTAGTTAATGATTTTCCTGTTATGGAATATTTGTATTTTGGTATTGGGATTTTATTTAAAAGCTTACTGGCTAAAATTATTGGAAGAAATATAACAACGATAAATAAAATTAAATTATCAAGAAGAATTAAAAGGCGGTTTAGTGATGCAGAAATAATTTCTAGGGCGTTATTTGATAAAATTCCGGTGTAACCGAATGCTCTAAGGGCTATTTCTGATATGATAAAAACTAGGGTTATGGTTATTACAGCTTTAAGCCAGAAAGGCCATTTTTTCCACCCCATTTTATTGAATAGTGATTGCTGTTTTTAATACTTTCCAGTTATGCTGTCTGTTTATGATATTGCAGTAATGATAAAACTCTTAGGAAAGCATGGTAAAAATATAGTGAAAGACAGAAGTCTTTCCCTATCTAGTCAACGACAAATTGAGGAAAAACTAAAGTCGTTGACTATAGTAATAATGTATTGATAATAACTTTCTCTTCTGTAACATTTATTAGAGCAATTCAAAAATTCTTAGGGTATCAAAATTAACATTTTTTGGCTCTATGACAAAATAAATTGTAAAATGATTTATCGTCAGTGATTTATAGTTTCATATTGCGAAATAATATCTATAGTGAGAGAGATAAGTTTTTTACCAGATTAGTATGTCTCTCCCTAAGAACGCAATTGTCAGCATTCTTGAAGTAGCAAGGGCGCAAACGATAGAAAATCAGCGTCCTTTGCTATAGAAAGATTATTTTATTTATTGACTTTGGATTTCTTCTTTTTTGATTTTTGTTTTTGCTTTTTTTCTTGGGCTTTTTGCTGCTGTGTCTGATTTAATGGTTTTTCCTGCTCTGGTTTTTTGAATAGATGCGGCGCGATTTCCTGCAGTTTTTTTAAAAGCATGTCTTTTTCTACTAGCACGTTTTTAGTTATTGCGTCGTAGTCGTGAAGCCGTTGAACAAGCTTGTTTCCCAAATCATTTAAGTCAAAATTTGTAAGAGATATTTTTTCAGGGTGGACAAGCTCTATATGCGAGGGCATGTAACCAAATAAAACACCGAAATAATTGTTTAGAGATTCTAATTCAAGAGAAACTTCTGCGAATGTTGTGAACAAATCTTTTGCATCCTTGACTGGAATTGGCTCGTGGATTGTTTTGTCCAGAATTTTTATGCCTTTTTCTGTTCCTAGTCTTAAAACTAATGTTTGGAGAGTTTCTTTAACATGGTCTTTTGGGCGGCCTAAAATTTCAAGCACTATATTGGCATGTAAATTTTCCATATGTGGTTTATGGATAGTTGGCTTTTAAATGTTTTTGGGGTTGGATTGTTAATGCGCGCGCAACGACGTGTTTGTTAGGTATCAAATATAAGAAATAAGGCGATTGAAATATTTTAGCACAAAAAAAGCAGGATTGTTATAAGGTGCAGGATAATTAATTGTGAAATAATATTTGATAGCATTTTTTATAAAACGAGTTTGAAAAGTAATTAGAATATAGTAATTTGTCTTTGTTATTCGTGTTATAAATTAATATTCTAAATTTTTTGATAGATATAGAGAACTGCATGGCTTATGTCTTATTTATTTTGCAGTTCTCTATCTGGAAAACTGCGAAGATATACGCTATAAGTTACGCAGATATCCATAATAAGTATTTACGGCAAGAGATAATTTGTGTGTTTATTAGAGTTTTCTAATTGAAAGAAGAATAATAATGAGAACGCAAATTGATAAAAAGCCATAGATGACTGCCATTCTTCTTTTTTCATACTTTGTTGTGAAGATTTCTTCGTCATCTGCTTGGGAATTGTCCTGCTGGCTGATTGGCTGGCTAGTGGATTTCTGCTTTTCTGTTTTTGAATTGAGAATTAGTTTTTCTTCCTGCTGATTTAAAGAAGAGCGATAACTTATATTTTCTGTTTTTTCACCTTTGTTCTTATTTTCTTGGGTTTGATTTGTATTTTGTATTTCTTTGGCTTGTTGATTCCGGCTCAATTCTCCTGTTTGATTATTGTTGTTTTGGCTTTCTTGACTTATTTGGTTTTCTTGAGAACTTGTTGAATCTTCATCGTCTTGATTATTTGCTGTTTCTTCTGATGCTTCTGCTTGCTGTGATATCGGATTCATAGTTATATTATTGCATTTTTCTTGAAATGATGATTGCCCTGTTTTTCTTAATCTTAGACATATTCTTGTTTCGCCTTCAAAATGCGCTTTTATCTGAAAAATTTTCTGTGCGGGAAAAACTGAAGGCAAATAACGCTGTGGGCTTCTCCATGCAGAACCGTCGTAGATTTCAGAGAACTCTTTTTTTGGCTCATGGACGAAAATTTTTACATCGTAGTTTTCAGAGCTGTTGGCATCAATTGAAACTGTGAATTCTTCTCCTGAAGAAACTTCTTCTGGTGAATTTAATTGGATTTCCAATGCAGAAGATAAAGGTATGAAAAATAAAACAAAAAGACTAATAGCCATAAGTTTCATAATATGCGAGATATCCTTCTTTGTCAAAGAGATAGAGTGAATCCCTATTGTTGTTCCAGATATTTGTTTTTGAATTCCAAAATATGTCTGTTTCATTGTCCTCTCCTGCCAAAGTGTGAAGCGTTATCTCGCCAATTTCAATATTTTTGAAAATGTAATGGCGAGTGCTTTCATCTTTTAAAAGCCAAGAGCCAATATTAATATTATTGCAATTGGAAATTAGTAGTATTTTTTCATTTGTTTTGTCAATATCTATTTTGAAACAATTGAAATGCTTAGATTTTTTCCAGATGCCTTTCTGCGAACTTACTGCCTGCTCTTCTGCAGATGCAAATTCTTTCAATTCTTTTTCATTGACAAGGAATTTTGATGCAAAACCTTGCTTGACTAATTCTAAGTTTAGATAATCCGGCGTGTAAATCCTGCCGAGTATTCTGCCATATTTTTCTATGCCTAAGATTTCCAATTCTACAGATGAATTTTCAAAAGTTTTGAGATAATTTATTGATAATTTAAACTGATTCTGGCCTTTTTCCGGAGAATTTATGTTTGCCAATCTTATTTTTCTTCCATCTTCTAACTCTAGTGTGTCTCCATCAATTATTCTTGTTATTTTTACAGTTTCTAAATTATTATCAGAATAGATAGTTTTTACAACTGAAATATTCACTGCAATTAAAATTGTTATGAGAAGTGCGAAGAGAAATGCGTGGGTTTTTTTCATTTATATAGCGAGAGACCAAAATAATTGAGCAAACTTTTTGTTCTCCCGAGTATACAAAGTGACATTTTGCTCAATTATTTGATTCACTTTGTATAGATTGGAGAAATGAGGTTTTTATTGATTTGTTTGTTGTATTCTACAGCTCTAAAATCTGCTTTTTACAATTTAATGAATTGCAGAATTTTTCTAGATTCGGATGTGAAAGAACGAGAGTTGCTGTGTTTATATTTGGATGAAAGCCGACTTTGTCAGAAAGCCAGAGCACTTTGTCTATTATTAGATGAATATTTTTAGAATAAATTAAGCCGAAGATTGAAACAGAGCCGGGAGTTAGATTTAATTTTTGTTTTAGCTCTTCTGGAGACGCGAATGACAGGCTTTTAATTTCTAGTTTTTTCTTTAGGGATTTTGTGTCAAGTCTTTTTTCTGCAGGCAGGGCTATGAGATAAAAATTGCTGTTCTCGTCTTTTAGAAAAAGGCATTTTGTGTGCTTTCCCGGGATGTTGGTTTTTATTTTCTTTGATTCTTCAACTGTGAAAACCGGATGATGGTTGTATGTTTCATACTTTATTTTGTGATTGCTAAAATAATTGATTAGTTTTGTGTCCATTGATTTTTGAGAAAGAAAGAGTTAATAAAATTGATTGTTAAAATTCATACTTATAAGTAGGAAAAAGTTTAAATAGTAGGTATGAATTAAGAGAATATGATAATTAAAAGACAACTTGGAGAGAGGGGGCAAGTAGTTATTCCGAAGGATATTAGGCAGATGTTGGGTTTGCATAGTGGAGAGAGTGTTGTTTTTGAAGTTAAGAACGATGATGTAAGGATGAAAAAAGAGCAATATCCGGAAGAATTTTTAAGAGATTTTTTGGATGTACCTGGAAAGAAAAAAAAGAAAAGTTCAATAAGACAGGTGAAGAAGATTATTATGGAACAATATGATGAAGAAATACCTTGATACTAATGTTTTTTTATATCCGCTTATATATGAAGATGGCAAAGCCCATATTTGCAAAAAAATACTTGAAAAAGTTGTGAAAAAAGAGTTGATGGCTTGCGCATCTGTTTTATGTTGGGATGAATTTGTTTATGCATTAAGAAAAGAGAAAGGAAAAGAAATTTCCGAAAAAGAAGGGGAGAAATTTTTAAAATTCTTAAACTTGGTATTTTTTGATGCAAACAAGACTGTTATACTTAAATCTCAAGAGATAATGGAAAGATATAATCTAAAGCCAAGGGCGGCTATACATGCTGCAACAGCTATTGTAAATAATATTAATGAAATAATTTCAGATGATCCTGATTTTGATAAGATAAAAGAGATTAAGAGAGTAAAGCTGGAAGAAGTAAAAATATAGCTTGATAAACTGAATTTCCGAATAATTTATATAATGTTATAGTTTAAATTTGTTATAGGATTAAAAAATGGCGAAAGTGAAGATATATACTACCGTGACTTGCCCTTGGTGCAAAAAAACCAAGGAATTTTTTAAAGAAAATAATGTGAAATATAAAGAAGTTGATGTCGGAAATGATCAGAAAGCAGCGCAGGAAATGATAAAAAAATCAGGGCAGATGGGTGTGCCTGTTGTTGATGTTGACGGAGAAATTGTTATTGGGTTTGATGAGCCTAGATTGAAAAAACTGCTGGGAATAAAGTGATTGAATTGAATAACAAGAATTAAAAAGCTTTAATTCTCTTTTAGGAAATGGAAGACAGATTGCCTCTTTTCGTTTTGGGAGTTGTATTCGGGATACTTGGATTGGTTGGTGTTATGGGCAAATTTAATGCAATTGCACTTATACCTTTAATAATGGGGATATTAATGATAGTTTCGGCTTTTATTAAGGATTGAAGATGAAAGAAAAAAAGAGTGAAAAGAAAGCTAGGATGGATGAGAGAGAATATGATTTTATTATACTCGGAGCTGGCGTGGCGGGACTGGCGGCGGCGATGTATTCTGGAAGACTTGGGTTAAAGACTATTGTTTTTGGGGCTTCTCATGGGAGTGAAATGCCGATAGGAGGAGTTATAACGACGACAAATATAGTTGAAAATTATCCCGGATTTATTCGGCTAAGCGGAGATGAGCTGGCGGAGAAAATTAAAGCTCATGCTTTAGATTATAAAGAACTTGTGACGATTAAAGAAGAAAAAGCTGAAGAAGTTAGCAAAAAAAAAGATTGCTTTGTTGTGAAAACTACTAAAGGAGAATACGAGGGAAAGACAGTTTTATTTGCGACAGGGACAAAATGGAAGAAACTGCCTGAAAGTGTTAAAGGAAGCAGAGAGTATGAAAATCGCGGAATAAATTTCTGTGCTTTGTGCGATGGAGCATTGTATAAAAATAAAGTTGTTGGATTGATTGGCGGGAGCGACAGCGCGGCGAAAGATGCCTTGGTTTTGGCAGAGCATGCAAAGAGAGTTTATATTATTTACCGAGGAGAACAAATACATCCGGAGCCTATAAATATGGAAAGAGTAAGAGCAAACAAAAAAATTGAAATAATAAACAAAACAAATGTTGTTGAAATTAAAGGAGAGCAGTTTGTCAAAGCAGTTATTTTAGACAGGCCTTATAATGGAAGCAAAGAACTGCAACTTGATGGGGTTTTTGTAGCGATAGGACATATTGCTTTGTCTGATTTGGCGAAAAAGATAGGCGTAAAATTAAATGAAGCCGGCGAGATAATTATTGACCATAAAACTTCTGAAACAAATCTTGAGGGCGTTTATGCAGCAGGTGATATTGCTGACAAACCATTTAAGCAGGCAATTACAGGAGTTGCAGAAGGATGCACAGCGGCTTATTCTGCTTTTGAGTATATTACGAAGAAAAAAGTGAAAACTAGTTGATTTACTAAGTTTTTTAAATAACGAGATATTTGTATATTTATGAAAAAAGAAAAAAAAGGAGTGTCGCCTGTGATTGCGACTGTACTGCTAATAAGCTTGTCTTTAGTTTTGGCAATTATAATCTTCTTGTGGGCGCGTGGTTTTGTAAAAGAAAAAACCGCAAAATTTGACGAGCCGATAGAATTTGCATGTGATGATATTATCTTTAATGCAGAAGCTGTTGAAAATGAAGGCAAGGTTTATCTAAACAACAGAGGGAATGTGCCGATTTATGCTGCTGAAGTAAGAAAGAAAACCCTTGGGAGTGTAAGAAATGTGGGAGTTCTTGAAAGCACTTTGTCTAAAGGAGAAGACGGGAGTTTTGATTTTGATTTTGCTGGAAATAATGTAGTGAGCGGGGAAGAAGTTATTGTTGTTCCGATAATATTAGGAGAATCTGGCACTTATAAAAAATCGCATGTGTGCGACGACGAATTTGGAATTGAAATTGATGTTATTTAAGATGATATGGAAAAAAAGAGGAATTTCGCAGGTGATTGCAACTGTACTGCTTGTACTTATAACAATGTCGGCGATCGCTATAATTGCCGGCTTTATTGTTCCGTTTGTCAAGAATTCTTTGAGAGGAACTGAATGTGTTCAATTCAGAGAGCATTTCATATTTGAGGACGAATTAGGATATAACTGCTATGACGGCAATGGATTGCATGGAGTCAGCATAAAAGCAAGAGGGAATGAGAATTCAGAAATATTAGACGGATTTGACTTGGTTTTTCTAAAAGAGGGCTTTGCTACGAAAGCGAGCGTTAGAGTTGGAAGCGCGGGGTCTTGCTCGGCAGGAGGAGTCAAGACTTTAGGCGAGACATGCTCAATACAATTTGAAATACCTGGAACTGGAAATTATTCTGTAATCACTTATGTTTATAATTCAAGCGAGGGAAGCTATAAAAATGCAGAGGTGTATCCTGTTGTTAACGAAAGGGTTTGCGATATGAGTGATTCAATAAAATTAATCAGATGTGACCCTTCGGTTGTATTGAATTAGA
>CAYJQP010000037.1:0-7515 GCA_964372385.1 Candidatus Woesearchaeota archaeon
TTCAAGTAACTTTTATATAATCCTCTCCCCATCAACTTAAATGAAAAGTTCCACAGAGAAAAAATATCTTCCTGAATTTGTTTACGGAGCTATTGACGGTATTGTCACAACTTTCGCGGTAGTCGCCGGTTCCTTAGGAGCTTCCTTATCTTCATCAGTTATCTTAATTCTTGGTTTCGCAAATCTTTTTGCCGACGGCTTTTCAATGGCTGTTTCAAATTATTTGTCAACAAAATCCCAGAGAGAGATTTTAGCAAAACACAAGCATAAATATATCAATCATCAAAAAGACCCAAAGAAAACAGCCCTCGCAACTTTCATAGCATTTGTATTAATTGGTTTTATTCCTCTGATTTCATTCGTCTTCGCGCCTTTTAATCAGCACATAAACAGCACTAAATTTCTTTATTCAATAATCTTGACAATTCTCGCTTTTCTTATTGTCGGAGCAGTAAAAGGCAGAATAACACAAACCTCAAAATTAAAATCAGCAATTGAAACTCTTTTCATAGGCGGAATCGCAGCGATAATTGCTTTTGTTGTTGGATATTTATTGAAAGCAATTGTTGAAATATAATAATAATTAAATATATTAGCGAATCCAAAAAGTTTTATAATATCCTAATTCTATTAAATATGAATGCCAACAATGACAAAAACAAAAAAACAAATTCTTTCTTTGTTAATACTAATATTTTTATTAAATTTATTTTGGGAGCTTTCGCACTCAATGCTCTACGAATGGGATAAACCTCCTTTGCAAGACAAAGTAAACTTTTTCATAAAAAGAATATTTGTTTCAGCAATTGGAGATTTATTTCTCGTAGCAATTTTGTTATTTATTGTCACATTAAAAAATAGAAATTTATCATGGCTGAATAAACTCTCTAAATCAGATTATTTAATTATAACAATCCTAGGAGTTTTATTTGCTATTTTAATAGAGATTCGTGCTTTCATACAGCAAAGATGGAGCTACAATGAATTTATGCCAACTTTCTTCGGCATTGGATTAACACCTTTAATACAATTATTTACCACAACTTTTATAGCTCTCTGGTTCGTCAAAGATTGAAAAATCAAACCCTCGCGCCCCTCAATAAATTCGCATTCATAACAACAGTTATTGAGGACAAAGCCATTGCAATTTCTGCTATGATTGGATGCAGCAAGCCGGCAATCGCCAATGGGATTGCAACGACATTATAAGCAAAAGCCCAGAATAAATTCTGTTTTATCTTTCTGAATGTAGCTTTTGATAGTCTTATTGCCTGCACAACGCCTATTAAAGAGCCTTTTGCGAGGACAATATCTCCTGCTTCAATTGCAATGTCTGTTCCAGAGCCCATTGCAATTCCGACATTGCTCTGCTTCAAAGCAGGAGCATCGTTAATTCCGTCTCCAATAAATGCTACAAAACCAGATTTTTGTAATTCTTCAACTTTTTTTGCTTTATCTTCTGGCAGTACATTTGCTATAACTTCTTTGATGCCGACTTCTTTTGCAATTGCTTTTGCAGTTCTTTCATTGTCGCCAGTTATCATAATGGTTCTATATCCTTCTTTGTTCAAAGTAGCTATAGCAGAAACAGAATCTTCTTTAACAGCGTCGGCAATTCCTATAATTCCAATAGCTTTTTTATTTTCAGCAACGCAGATTGTCGTATATCCTAGATTTTCAAATTCATTTATCTTCGCATCAAACTCTTTTAACGAAATTCCTCTTTCAGACATTAATGTTGTATTCCCAATCACAATTGATTTTTTTCCTATCTTGCCTTCAAGTCCTCTGCCTCTCAATATCTTGAAATTTTCTACTGCCTTGTATTTTTTTAAATTCGCTTTAGCAACAATTGCCTTTGACAACGGGTGCTCGCTTAATTTTTCTAACGAGGCCGCAATCTCCAGCAAATAAGACTCCTTGACTTTGCTGAATATGTTTTTTACTTCAGGCATTCCTTTTGTTATTGTGCCTGTTTTATCAAATACAATTGTTTTTATGTCTTTCATTGTTTGTATCGCTTCTCCTTTTCTTATCAAAATTCCTCGCTTAGCTCCCATCCCAGAGCCAACCATCAGAGCAATTGGCGTCGCCAATCCCAAAGAGCAGGGGCACGCGATTACTAAAACTGCTATTCCAATTCCTAAAGCTTTGCTCATATCCCCAGTAAATAAAAACCAGCTTATTATTGTAAGAATTGTAATCGCCAAGATAACAGGAACAAAAACACCTGTTATCTTATCTGCTAGTTTTTGTATAGGGATTTTAGTGCCTTGCGCTTCTTCAACTAATTTTATAATATGTGCTAAGAAAGTGTCTTTTCCAACTTTAGTTGCTTTCACATATAAAATCCCATCCTGATTTATCGTCGCGCCGATTACATTGCTCTTAGCTCTTTTCTCAACAGGCAGACTCTCTCCTGTCACCATTGATTCATCGACAGCACTCTCGCCCTTTACAACGACACCATCTGTAGGAATTTTTTCTCCCGGCTTCACAATCATAATGTCTCCTTCTTTAACTTCAAAAATATCTATTTCAATTTCTTTTTTTCCTTTCAGAATCAGCGCCTTCTTCGCGCCAAGCTCTAGCAGTTTTCTTATTTCCTGGCCCGCCCTTCCACGCGCTTTTGTTTCAATAAATTTTCCCGTTATAAAAATTGCCATAATCATTGCAGAAACTCCAGAATAATCCTTTACAATATTAAAGAAACTCAAGATACCTGTAAAATAAGCAACAATAGTCCCTAAAGCTATCAAAGAATCCATGTTAAAATAGAGCGAGATTATACCCCTTAATCCGCCTCTTAATGTGTCAAAGCCAAAAACAAATACAACAGGAAAACCGAGAACGAGCAGCAAGGTTACCATGACACTCTCCGAGCCTATTTCTATTCCCAATACTCTTTGAAAGAACATAATCAACGCTATCGGAGCAGCGAAAATCCACGAGCCGATTAATTTGCGCTTCCAGCTCTTTATTTCTTGTTCTTCTATTGATTCTTCTTCAATTTTAGCATGCGAATGTTCATGTTTCATGTTTTATTCTTTTTCTATGCTTATTATTTTATATCCGGTTTTAGAAACTGCCTTTCTTAACTCTTCCTCTGTCACAGAATCTTCTGCTTCAACTATACCCTTTCGTGTTAACAAACTGACACTTGCATTTTTCACGCCACCAACTTTTTTCAAGCTTTTTTCAACATTATTTGAGCACGATGCACAGTGCATGCCTTGTATAAAAAGTTTTAGTTTTTTCATTTTTTCCCTCCTTTCACAAAATTCAGGATAAGTGACAATAAGATATAGACATATACAAGCTGAAAAATCCATGTTAAAAAATCGACGAATCCTAATCTATAAGAAAAGGGCAGACTACTTGGCAAAAGTGTAAAATTAAGCGCAGTTGAAGAAAGTCCAGTAAGATCTTCAAAAAAGAAATTAGGTGGGGAGACAATAAGATTTACTATTTCGGCACCAAAACTCTGGCTTTCAAATACAGGAATAAGCTGAAGAATAAGAAGAATATTGAGAATGTAAAGAACTATAGTTAAAATAATAACTTTCCAATTTAGTTTAAATATTCTTTCTTTCATTTTTTACTCATCGTCATTTTTTTGATGGCGTATTTTGTTATTTCAAGATTACAGGCTTTATATTTTTTACAATACTCCTCACATTCACATGCTTTTTTCTTATCAACATAATCCATTTCACATTCTTCGCAATAATAGCATTTCATTCCTTTATGAAGTATTTCCTTAACCATCATTTTCTCCTCCTGCTTTTAGCATCTCTTTGCGAAGCTTGAAGTTGTTTTACAAGCCATGCAATAAACAAAACTAATGCGACAAATATAAGAAGCATAAAAAGCCAGCCAAAAAAAGGCATGAAGCCAAAGCCAAAATTTCCCATTATTCCGCCCATATATCCGTAACTGCCAAAACCCATCATGCCGCTAAATAAACTAGAAATTACGAAAAGCGCCAGAAAGGCAATCACAATTGTCAATATCAAATTTTCAGTTTTCATCTTTTTTACCTCCTTTCATAGCTCTCAAAATATGAATGCAGTACTGCGACATATGTTTTTCAATTATTTCCATAAGCGGCTTTATAGTCTTTTCATTTATCTTGTAATATCTAAATTTGCCGTCAATTTCAGCTTTCACAAATCCACATCTTTTTAATCTGGCTAAATTGTGTGAAACTAAAGTTTGATCCATATCAAGCTCTGAAATTATTTGAGAGACATTTTTTCTGCCTTTTCTTAAAAGATTAATTATTTTCAATCTTGGCTCAGAAACAAGTGTGCCGAGAAATATCTTGTATGCCTGATAGAGTTCCTCCTCTCTAAAACCCTCCTTGCAGCATTCTTTTAACATGAGTTTGTTCATCATATGGTAATTAAAGACATATTAACTATTTAAAGTTTTCTATTACCAGAATTTTTTTATAAAAAATCTTACAGCAGATTCTTTATCTCCTCATCTAATAATTCCTCGGCCTCTTTTATCGAGAATAATACATCTGGATATTTAAATGCCAACTTTTCTTTAATCTTTTTTAGGGCACTTTCTCTTATTTGTTCTTTATCTTTATCATTCCAATTATGATGTTCTGCCATCTTTTCTGCCTGGCCTCTGTATTCAATAATCTCAGCACCCAAAAAATTCTTTGATTCCGGTCTGTTCGTATGCTTTACTACAATTTCATGTGCAATTGTATTAACTATTAATCTTATTAAAGATTCTATATCTCTATTTTTTCCCATTTTGGATTTTTCAGTTCTTTTTCAAGATAATTAACCATTAAATTTAGATAATTCAAAGCTAGTTTTTTCTCTAATTTAGAAGCTTGATTGTTCCTTAATTTAGTAAGCAAATCAATGCCTAGAACATTGATTAAGTTTTCTCTCAATTCGTAATTATCTATCTTTTTGTTCATTAATAATAAAACAAGCATAGCATTTCTAATAGCATAATATATTTCATCTGCCCTTGAATGAATATCTAAGCCTTCGCTCCAATCCAATTTCATCCTTAAATCTAAACCAGAAAGATTCACCTTGCCATAATTTTTTAACTTTCCATAAATAATCTTAGAATCTTTTAGTTGATAGATTAAAGCGAGATTATGAGAATATTGGGATAAAATTGAATTCTTTGCATATATTTGAATATCTAGGTTTAGATTTTCATTTTTCCCTGCTTTTTCTACCTTTTCTATTAATTCTCTTTTCTTTTTTTTATTCTTTATTAATATTCTCTTCGTTGCGACTATTACATCGATATCATTATATTCTTTGTAATTATTCTGTATTGCTGAACCACAAACTATTATTGAATCTACTTTTGGAACATTTTCTAATACAATTCTTTTTATTTTATTTTCAATTGACTTAGCCTTCTGATTGTATTCCAACTTGTTTAAGAGAATATTTGAATTTATTTGGCTTATTTCTCTTAATTTGGGCCTAATAAACCTGCTTAGAATATTTGATTCATTCTGCGTCAGACTATGCCCCTTCATCTTCTTGTTTATTATCTCCTTTTCTCTTGCTGTTAGTATCTTAACCATATAATACTAATATATATTAACTGCTATTTAAACCTTACATCTTTAAGAAGTCTTCATCATCTTCAAGCTAATCAAAAGCAGAATAACAACAGCCAGTTGCACCTCAATCCCTTCCAATGGCAAACTGGCTAAAGAAAAAGAAATCCAGAATAAACCAAATGTCAAAGGAAATAATCCGCTCACGCAGAGAGGGCAGACTCCTTCAATTAAGCCGCCAACAGCTCCTATTCCTGCTGTGCCAATCCTTCAGCATCTTTAAAAACCCTGTCGCAAATCTCGCATCTTGTTTTCTCTGCCATTTTTTAATGGCCCCGGGCAGAATCGAACTGCCGACCGCTCGGTGTAAACGAGCTGTTTTACCACTAGACTACGAGGCCTCTTCAGTCTAAAAAATCTAAAATTAAAATACTTTTTAAATTCTCTCTTTTCAAACAATCCCAATCACCTGAAAAAAGAAATATATAGAAAACTAAATAAGAACCAATCCAATAAATCTTATAATTTTATACAGTTCTTCTACTTAATAATTCCTTTGGATTCTTTCCAATAAAATATTCCAAATTCTTATTAAATAAAATATCTATTGCCCCAGTTAAAGGCAATTCTCCAAGCCATTTATCTCTTCCGTATCTTTTATTAGTTTCACATCTTAATTTTTCAACAATTGATCTCATATAATCTTTCTGCGATTTTAATAACTCTCTAGCCACATTATAAAATTTCTCGCAGGTAATCAAAGGTTGAAAATGACTGGGAACATAATTTCCAGAGCCGTTTTCTCTATAATGTTCAATGCCAATAGAATATATTCGTTTTTTGCCCTTCTTTACATAAACTGTATTCTCTTTTAATAAAGCGTCCATGATCCTTCCAAATCCTATATTAAAACCCTCTAGAACAACAGGCCAAACTTTTTCATTATTCTCATCATGCAGAAGAATCTCCAGCCTCTGTTTTTCTTTCATTCAAAAATCTCAAAAGATTTCTATTTAAGCATTTGTATAAAATCACGTAATTTATTTTAACAAAAACCTTAAATAAGTTGGTTGCTGATGCAAATTAAAGCGGCATTAGTTTAACGGCAGAATAGCACGTTGCCATTTCGCTTACCACGGCGAGAAAGCCCGCAGCGAAGTGAGGAGCTTCGCAGCAAGAGTAAGTTGAAATTAAAGAAGCAAAAACGTGTAGACCGGGGTTCAATTCCCCGATGCCGCATTTATTACATGATTTTGTTAATCCAGTTAGTGATAAATATAACTTTATCGTTAATATCTTTACGACATCCTAAAAAATCATCAATATCAATTAATTATAATATTTCATCTTCATAATGCAGACTATTTTTAAAATATTCATCACTTTTTTATTCAATAGTATTACAACAAGAAAAAACTTATAAAAAACAATCTCTTTCTAAATCAATGAAAAAACCACTAATAATTTCAATAGCGATTATCGTTATTTTAGCAATACTTTTAATAACTCAATTCACATTTAAACAAGACAAAGAGACTTCAGAACAACAAACTACAATGGACATCAAAAGCGTTTTTGCAAATAATCAAAGAATTCCAGAGAAATATACCTGCGACGGCAAGAATATAAATCCCCCAATAGAATTAATAGAAATCCCACAAAATGCAGAATCTTTAGTTTTGATTGTTGACGACCCCGACGCTCCCGGAGGAACATGGGATCACTGGGTTTTGTTTAATATTTCTCCCAGAATAAAAAAAATAGAAGAAAATTCTGCGCCCAAAGGTGCAATTCAAGCTCTTAACAGCTGGAGTAAAAATAATTACGGCGGCCCATGCCCTCCAAAAGATTCAGGAAAGCACCGCTATTTTTTCAAATTATACGCATTAAACAAAATTCTTGATTTAGACGAAAATGCAAAAAAATCAGATGTAGAGGCAGAGATGGAAGGCAGTGTAATT
>CAYJQP010000038.1:0-7461 GCA_964372385.1 Candidatus Woesearchaeota archaeon
ATTTTATCATACTCTTTATTGTGATACCATAATGGAACTTGACTACCGTCTCTTTCCTTTCCTGTAATTTTATCTAATTTACATCCCTTAAACTCTCCATTATTCATTATAACACCTATTATCTGCAAATCCAAGAACGGATGATTTAGCACATTTATTTGAGGCAAATTATATTTCTCAGCTTTAGTCTTTAGAAAATCGTGCTCAAAGCTTAAATTAAATCCAATAGGAACAAAACTAAAACGATAGGGATCTAATATCCCAGTATCTTTGATAAACTGCTCAATTATTTCTTTTTCTGATGATTCCCAAGATTTCAATATCTTCAACTCGCCTACAGCTTCTCCAGTCTTTTTATCCAATTCCTGATATTGAATAGTAATTATCTGATTTTCTGATTGGTTTAGCCCTGTTGTTTCGATGTCTAAATAGTATCCTGTCATCTTCAACTAATCCTCTTCCGCTCTTTCCTTCGCTTTCTTATCTCCTTTTCTAACTAAAGGCCCTGTAACCCTTACTAAAAGTCCGGGAAGTCCTGTTCCAACAGGTATCGGCTGATTCAGTAAAATATTTTCTATGACAGAATTTAATTCTTCCTTTGCTCCTGTCAAAGTAGCCGCAATAAATTGCTTGTCCGGAGTCTCAAATGTAGCTCGCGCCAAAATGCTTGCCTTGTCTGTAATAATTCCCATTCTCGTCACGCCCTTCACAACTCCAGAAGAAGTCATTGCGTCAGAGATTAATTTAATATGCCTTTCGTTAATATCCAATCCCTGGGCTTTAATAACATTCTTTATTTCATTTATAATAGTCTGCCTTGCCGCTTCTATTCCCAGGACTTCTGCAGCATCTTTTATGTCATTGCTCGTTATTCTGTCTTTATTCAAACCCTTAACCTGCATTATATCATTTAAATTGCTTCCAGCTGTTCTAATAACATAATCCCTGCCAACTTGCGCTACGACAACCTGTGAAATGCCTTTTATTCCAGATATAATATTTCCCTTCAATTTCTCCTTTAATTTATATATCGCCTTAAAGTCTAGCTCAGGAACAGAAATGCTTATCTTCGTCTCAGAATCCTTGACTTTATAGCCCTTCTCGCTTAATATTTCTGAAATTTTTTTGACGCCAACATGAGAGCTCTTCAGCGCTTTGCTGTCTAAAATAATCTCAATCCTTTTATTTCCAAAATCAATTTTAATTTCAGAAAGAACTTCTTTTAATTTTACTTCCTTGATTTTTTCAGCAATAACTTTAGCATCTTTTTCATTATTATGCTCTTTATCTAAATGAATTTCCATTATTGGTGTTGACGGCTGTTTTCTCGCGTCTATAATTTCAATTAATCTCGGCAGCCCCTGCGTAACCTGCATTTGCGAGATTCCTGCATGGTGAAATACATTCAAAACCATTTGCGTGGAAGCCTCGCCAAATGATTGCGCCGTGATAACGCCGACAGCCTCTCCCGGCGCTATTTTATCGTCTTTTAAATGCAATTTTGAAACATCTTTTCCGTCGTCGCCGTATTTGAATTCAACAATTCTTTCAGAAGCGTCCCTCACAGTTCCGTCGTATTCAACTTTCAAATCCTGCAAAGCATAGACTAATCTTCTATACAAATATCCGGATTTCGGAGTTCTCAATGCAGTGTCCATCAAGCTGTCTCTGCCAGTTATCGCTCCAAAGAAAAATTCACTCGGCTTCAGACCCTCAAAAAAAGAGCTTTTAATAAACCCCCTTGCTTCTTGCGATAAGTCGCCTTTCTTGAAGCAAGACAGTGTTCTGTTCGTGTAGCCAAAGCTTATTCTTTTGCCCCACAAAGCCTGCTGCCCAACAGAACATCCTATTTGTGTAATGTTCAAAATACTGCCTGCTGCCCCAGACTTAATCATGTTATTAATATTGCTATCTTTAGGCAGATTTTCCTTTACTATCTCGCCAACTTCAGTTCTTACTTCATTTAGTATCTGAAGTATTCTTGTCTCCGTAGTTTCTTCAGGCGTTTGTCCAGGTATGATTTGAAGTCTTCCTTCGTTATAATCTTCAATCAGCTCTTTTGTTTTTTTCTCCGCCCTTTGTATTATTTCAGATGTAAGATTCTTAACTTTTTCTGAAACATTTAAGTCCTGCAGCGACAAAGTATATCCTCTTCTTGTCAAGTATTGAGTCCCTAGCATGAATGCCTTGTTAATTGAATCAATGGAAACTTTTCTGCCAAATTCTTTGTCCAATATTTTTACCATTTCACCATCTTCCGAGCCAAAGCCAGAACTGCTTGTGATTTCATCCGGGACTCTAATGTTAGACTCTTTTGGTATGACCTGAACAAAAACATCTTTTCCAGAGATGCTTTTTTTCTTTTCCCTGTTTACAACATTCGCAGAGAATAACAATTGATCAGCTTCTTCCTTGTTAATAGTTGTTCTGCTTAGAAGATAAGCCCCGGTAACAGCGTCGGCAACTGTTCCGACAAGATTAATATTATTCTTTGATGATATAATATTATGGTCAATGTCTAACAGCACTTTTGCCTCTGACAGCGCTTCTTCAGTCTGCGGGCTATGAATGTTCATCTCA
Source organism: Candidatus Woesearchaeota archaeon (assembly GCA_964372385.1). Taxonomy (GTDB): domain Archaea; phylum Nanobdellota; class Nanobdellia; order Pacearchaeales; family GW2011-AR1; genus JAUSIK01. The sequence continues at coordinate 2,581 of CAYJQP010000038.1, forward strand.
TCACCGTCGTAATCTGCGTTATACGGTCTGGCAGACGCCGGATACAGTCTAAATGTCTTGTCAGGAAGAACTTTCACATAATGAGCCATCAGCCCTTGCTTATGTAAAGTAGGATGCCTGTTAAACAGCACAATGTCTCCGTCTCTTAAATGTCTTTCAATCTTATATCCAGGCTTCAACTCTGCACAGATTTCTTCTTTTAAATCTTCTGTTATTTTCTTTCTTTTTCCGTCAGTTCTAATTATGTAATTTGCACCGGGATATTTATCTCCTTTTCTTACAAGCTCTTTCATGTATTCAAGATTGATTGTAGTGATGCTCTCTGCAACTGTTATTATTTCTGCAATCTCAAAAGGAACGCCAATCTCATTTATCTTTAGATAAGGATCCGGCGAGATAACTGTTCTTGCAGAATAGTTCACTCTCTTTCCTGCTAAGTTCGCCCTGATTCTTCCTTCCTTGCCCTTTATCCTTTCCGTGATTGTTTTCAATGGCTGTCCAGACCTATGCCTTGCAGGAGGTATTCTTGAAATGTTGTTATCAAAAAATGTTGTAACATGATATTGCAATAAATCCCATAAGTCTTCAATAATAACTTCTGGAGCTCCTGCATTCAAATTTTCCCAGAGTCTTTGATTTGCCCTTATGATATCAGATAATTTGTGCGTCAAATCATCTTCGCTTCTTTCACCAGTATCCAATGTTATAGAAGGCCTTACAATTACACTCGGTACTAACAGCAATGAAATAACTGCCCACTCCGGCCTTACAGTCTTAGGATTAATTCCTGTTTTTTTTATTTCATCGTCTCTTATTTTTACCAGTCTTTCGCGCACTTCAATCGGGCTTAATCTTTTTTTGCCAATCATAAAAGTGCTTGGTTTGTCTAATTTAACGCGCTCTATCATTTCATTGCAGTGCGAGCATTTTTTTGCATCCCTTGACTTCTTTGCTCTCTCGCTTATAGTCAAAGCTTTTTGTTTTTCAAGAGAGAGAGTTAATTTCCCGCAATGAGGGCAGTAGCTTCTAAGGCAGTGTTCAATTAGCGGAATATATTTTATATGAAAAATCGGCCTCGCTAATTCAATGCTTCCCGGATGTCCATGGCATTCCTTCACTCTTTTTCCGCAGGTTCTGCATCTTACCCCGGGATCAATAGCTCCCAATCTCAAATCCATTAATCCGCCGTCAACAGGAAAGCCGTCTATATCGTACAATTCAGGCGTCACTATCTTCGCCGCACTAATTTTCTTAACCTGCTCCGGGCTAAGCAAATTAAAGCTTAACGAAGCAACTTGCTTTCTAAAGTGTTTCTCGCTAATTTCACCGTTCATATTTATTCTTCAATGTAAATTTAGTATGAATCCCAAGCCCGAGCAATTCATCAACTAATAATTTAAATGCGTATGACAATTCCACTGGCTCGCTCTCGTTGCCGCCGCACAAATGACATGGCGTTTTATTTCTAATCAAATCTTCATAAGTCATATTGCCGCATGCTTTGCATATAAAAACAACAGTCTTGTCAGAACTATATCTCTCTTTCAATAATAAAGAAGCTCCATGCCCTGCAAGCGCCTGCTGTTCCATTTCCCCTAATCTTAATCCACCGCCTTTCGCTCTGCCCTCTATCGGCTGTCTTGTCAACAAAGTCACTTTCCCGGAAGCTCTCGCATGAAGTAAATTCTTAACCATTCTTTTCAATTTCAAGTAATACATGTTTCCGACATAAATTTTAGTTTGCAGTTTTTTTCCAGTCACTCCGTCGTACATTACTTCTTTGCCGTCATAGCTGAATCCTGCGTCACTTAACTGCTGTTCAAGCTCTTGAACGCTCTGTCCGCTAAATGAAGTTCCGTCAAGAATTCTTCCTGTTGTAGCAGCGGTTTTTCCAGCAAGCAATTCAATTAAATATCCAACTGTCATACGGCTTGGGATTCCGTGAGGATTAAAAATCAAATCAGGTTTTACACCTTTTGAAGTAAATGGAATATCTCTTGAATCAGCTATCAGTCCAACGACACCTTTCTGCCCATGGGGCGCAGACAGTTTATCACCGGGTTCAGGCAGTCTATGATCTCTGGCCCTAACTTGAACTACTTTATTTCCTTCGTTATTGACAGTAATAAATACAGCATCCACAATTCCTTTTTCTTCCTGCCTTATTGCAACGCTTGCTTCTTTTTTGGCTTGTATGCTGATATCTCTTGCTTCGCTAAGGAATTTTGGCGGAGTCGTTTTTCCGATTACGACATCTCCAGAATCCATGTTTGCTTCAGGATATGCAATCCCATCATCTTCCAAGAAGCGATAAGATTGCTCGGTTCTATACGCAGAAACATCTTTTTCAGGAATAGTAATTTCATCACGCAATCCTCCAGGATATTGCAATTCAATTGTGGAATAAGGCCTGAAGTAAGTGCTTCTGCCCATGCCCTTGTCAACGCTTGCTTTGTTTAGCACAATTGCGTCTTCCATATTGTATCCTTCATATGGCATTATAGCGACGACAATATTCTGCCCGGCGGGATAAACTTCCAAAGTGTCATATATAAAACTCCTGACAAGCGGCTTCTGCGGATAATGCAGTATGGAAACATCGCTGTCCAATCTTATAAGATAATTAGCCGTGTATATTCCAAGACTCTGCTTTAATGTCTTGCTTCCTCTGTTAAGTCTTGAGCTTTGGTCATGGTTTCCAAATGGTACAAGACTTGTTATCAATCCAAATAAATCAATTAAATGCGCTTCAAAATGCGTGTGCGCAGGAGTTATCTCTTCTTCTCTTAAAGCAATTAAGCAATTTTCTTCTTCTTCAGCGTCGATATACTCTATAATTCCTTGTTTGACAAGGTCAATCCATTTTATTTTTCCTTCTTCCAGCATAACAAGATGCTCGTCTTTTAATTTACTCGCACCATTTTCAACTATTATCAACGGCCTTAGTACTCTTCCAATTTCTGTTGAAATAGTCACCTGATCAAGAATATCGTCGTATCTGGCATTTAACTCAAATGGCAATTCAATCTTTCTTCTCAACTCTCTGACTTTATTGGCAAATTCATTTCCGTTTTGAACAAATCCGATAAATCTTCCATTAAAGAAGACATCCTTGCCGCCTTCATTTTGCAAGCCAATTTCTCTTAATTTTTTCAAGCCGTTTTTCTCGTCAAATTCAATTGCTGTAGAAATTCTTGCAAGCAAGGCAAGATTTTTTCTTAATCCTATTTCTATGCCCTCCGGCGTTTCAGTCGGGCAGAATCTTCCATAATGCGTAGGATGCAATGTTCTCGCCATGAAATTTTCCTGCTCGCCGGGCAGTAAGCTTGTAACTCTTTGCAATTGCGATAAAACAGCAAGATAATTTGTTTTATCCATGTTCTGCGTAACTCCTGACTTCTCTCCTATCCAAGATCCTGTTGCTATCGAGCTCTCAATTCTATGCGTGAATAAAGTTGACTTGGCAATTGTCTTTAGCGAATAGAATTTTTTTCTTTTAGAAACTTTTTGCAATGAATATTGTATGTCTCTTATTAATATGCCAATATTAACTCTAAATAATTCAGCCATCAAATCACCTGACAATTTCACTCTTTTGTTTGAATAATGATCTTTGTCAGTCCTGATTTTAGGCTCGTCTTTAGATCTCAAATACAATCTTATAAATCTACATAGTGTCAGCGCCTTTTCGCCTCTGACAGTTTTGTCCATGCCTATATGCGGCATTAAAAATGAATCAATTTTTTGTTTCACTCTGTCCAGGACTTCTTTTTTTGTTCCTTGTATCCCTGATTTATCGGCTATGTAAAGCATCGCGTCTTCTGCACTTTGTAGTTCTGTGAATTCATACAAATTGACGATCAGGCAGTCATTCTCATATCCAATATTTTTTGCAATTTCAACTTCCTTTGTCATGCCAAGCGATTTTAATAAAACAACAGCAGGTATGTTTCTTAATCTGCTGAATGTCAGCTCCAAAATTCCTTCATTTGTTTCAGAAATTGTCGTCGGAATCCTGTAAGAGCCTCTCTGGAAAAAAGCTCTTAAGCTTAACCCATGCCTCCCATCTTCAATAAATGGTTTGTTAGGAGCCAAATCCTCCGACATCACGATGACTCTTTCATTTCCATTAATAATGAAATATCCTCCGGGATCAAGATGATCCATATAGTTTTCTTTTAATTCATCTTTCGTCATCCCGCTTGTTGTGCACGCAGAGCTTCTAACAATTATTGGTATTCTCCCTATTTCAACTTCAGCGTCATCTGTTTGCTCGCCGAATTTGACGCTTAATTGAAGATAAACAGGAGCAGAGTAAGTTAAGTTTCTTAGCTTGGCGATCATTGGCGTTAAAGCGTTCGTGCTTCCATCTGCTTCAATTATATTAGGCTTTCCAATTCTGATTTTTCCCATCTTGATTTCAATCTCATCCTTTGTTAGAGAATTATTCAGTTCATTGACAATCTGCTGCATTCTATTGTTGATAAAATCATTAAAAGACAGAATGTTAGATTCAACTAAAGAATGCTGCTCCAGATATTTCTCAACTAAAAGATTTTCTTTTCTTCCCATTTTCACACCACTACTCTGAAATAAATATTTATTTTTTCATCATCCTTTCTTTCTATTTTAATGACATCTCCCTTCACACATCCTTCTGGCAAAGCAGGGTCGTCAAGCCTAATAACAGGCAGTTGTGACACAGAAATATTGTATTTTTCCAATAGTTTTTTTACCTCTTCAGGCTTCAATCTCGTATGTTTGGGCTGTAGGATATGCATTTAGCAGGAAGCTCCGCATGGATTATGTAAAATTTATTTTTTTAACTAAAGGATAACAAATTGAAGTGTAAAACTGGGTTTTTAAATCTTCCGTTTCTTT
>CAYJQP010000039.1:0-7229 GCA_964372385.1 Candidatus Woesearchaeota archaeon
ATAATGAGAAATTTTAAAAAGCCAGTTTTTCTAGGAAGAAGATGAAAGGAATAGTTGTGCAATTCAGACGAGGAAGGCATACTGTGCATGAGAAGCATTATTTGCTTGATATTGGCTTGACTAGCAGAGAAGAAGCAAGAAAATTGGCTGGCAAAGAAGTAGTATGGAAATCACCCGGCGGGAAAATAATCAAGGGAAAGATAAGTGATGCTCATGGCAACAAAGGTTTAGTTAGAGCGATTTTTGAAAAAGGATTGCCTGGACAAGCGATTACAACTGAAGTTGAAGTTGTTCAATCAGGAAAAGAACATAAGGAGGCGAAGAAGTAAAATGGCTCTAAGAAAAGCATCTGCGTATTCAAAGAAGAAGACAAGGCCTTATACTAGAAAATCCAAAGCAAGAGGGAAAGCTTACATAAAAACTGTTCCTCAACTGAAAATTGTAAAGTTTAATATGGGCAATCAAGGGGCTTTTCTTGCGAAAAAGCATCATTATGCAGTCAGGTTAGTGTCAGAACAAAAAGTTTTAATTAGGGACAACGCGCTTGAATCATGCAGAATGCTTATTAACAAACTGCTTGACAGAGATGCAGTTGGGCAGTATTATTTTTCAATTAAAGTTTATCCGCATCACATTTTAAGAGAGAACAAGACCGCCTCTGGTGCCGGGGCTGACAGATTAAGCACTGGAATGCAGCAGTCTTTCGGCGTTACCATCGGGAGAGCGGCGATAGTGAATCCCGGCAAGGAAATATTTTTTGTTTCATGCGAGAGTGAAAATGTTGCAAGGATTGCAAAAAGAATTCTGACGCATGTAAAATCAAAAGTGCCTTGCAGGACAAGAATTGTTTTTGAGAAGGTAGGATAAATGCTTAAGAATAATTTAATATTCTTAAAAATTCGTCTGCATTAACAATTTTTATTTTTCTAAATTCTTTCAATTTTAATAAATGCTCATCCCCGGTTATTATGTAATCTGCCTTACCTTTAACAGCGGTTTCTAGAATCTTATTATCTTTAGGGTCCTCTGAGATAAAATCAATCTTTTGCTGTGGATAAACTAATTCTCCGAGTTCACTTAGATATTTGATAAAATCTGTTTTTTCTTCTTCGGTAATAGCGCTAAATTTTGGTCTATTTAATACATCAATAAATTCTATTAATACTTCTTCGCTTAAAGTAAAGACAATTTCTTCATTTAAGAATTTATTAAAAATCTCTCTGGGCTTTCCTGATTTTCTGATGAGGGCAGAGACTAAAATATTAGTGTCAGGCACTATTCTTAGCTTTTTCATTTCTTACTGCCCTTATCTCGCCCTGTATGTTCTCCTCTGTAATATCTTTTTCTTCAAATTTTTTAGCCATATAGTCTAATAATGCTCGCAATTTCTTTCTTGCTCTTTCTTTAGATACTTTTTTTAGAATAATCTGCTCTCTATCGCTAACAACTAAGAGTTTATCTTGCTCTGCTAAACCTGCTTCTTCTCTTACTTTCTTAGGTATTACTATTTGTCCCTTACTTGAAATAGTTACTACATCTATCATTGAAAAGTAAGACTCACCTTACTTTTAAACTTTTCTATTATCTCTGTGATTATTATATAGTTATCACAAATCGGAAGTTAAATATTTGATTACTGTTGTGAAATTTATGGAAAATGAAATATTGGGAGGATATAAAGGACATATTGTAAGGATTATGACAAATGAAAGGGTCTTACTAACACCCGACTTTGCAGGGCGAGTTAAAAAGTAGATGATAGTTTCATGATGATTGGACCTTATATCAGAATTAATAGGGGTTCAACTGAAGAAAATGCATATAAATATAAAGAATTATTAAGAGAAACTGAAAAAATAGGAATTGAAAAAGCTAGATTGAGAGGTATTGATGCTCGCATTGAACAAACAATCCATAAAGATCTTATTGCTAGAATAGAAACTTTCGGGGAATAATAAAATACTAAAGCAATATTTATTAACTCATCTCTTCTATTTAATTCATGAAAGAAAAAAGAGGAAACGAGAAGAAAGAAAGCGGTTTTGTAAAATGGTTTTCTGAATTGAGCAACAAGGATGTTGCAATTGCCGGCGGGAAAGGAGCTTCGTTGGCTGAAATGTATAACAATAAATTTCCCATTCCTGGCGGATTTGTGATAAATGCAGATGCTTACAGATATTTCATTGATAAAACTGACTTGAATGAAAAAATAAGCAAGATTCTAGAAAAAATTGATATTGAAGATACTGAATCTTTGCAGCATGCTTCTAAAAAAATCAGGGAGTTGATAAATAGCACTGCACTGCCTGATAAGCTGAAGGAAGAAATTCTGGAAGCTTATGAAATCCTGGATGTTGATAAGCAGAGCGTTGAAAAAGCCGGTGGCGGAGTTTTGGGCATTTTGAAGACAGGATACGAGCCGCCTTTTGTTGCTGTCAGAAGCTCTGCGACGACTGAAGATTTAGCTGATGCAAGTTTTGCAGGACAGCAGGAAACATTCCTTAATATAAAAGGAGATAAAGAATTATTAAGAAGCGTGAAAGACTGCTTCTCGTCGCTATTTACGGCGAGGGCAATTTATTACAGGGAGAAAAAAGGATTTGAGCATGACAAGTCATACTTGGCTGTTGTTGTACAGAAAATGGTTGATTCAGAAAAATCAGGAGTTGTATTCTCGCAAAACCCAATGAAAAAAGACAAGAGCATAGTCATAGAAGCTGTCTTTGGATTAGGAGAGGGAATTGTGTCGGGCATGATAAAGCCAGATCATTATGTCGTTTCTGCTGACTTGGAGAATTTTAATATTCTTGACAGCAGAATTGCAGAGAAAAAAATTGCTATCGTCAGAAATTCTGGAGGAAATAACACTGTTGTTAAATTAACTCAAGAAAAAGGCGGACAGCAGGTATTGACGAGCTATGAGATTAAAAGACTTTCACAGTATGCAAAGCAGTTAGAAGAGCATTATGGCAAGCCACAGGATATAGAATTTGCTATTGAAGGCAAGGAGATTTATATTGTGCAATCAAGGCCTATAACAACTAAGTTTGAAGAGCGAGAGCAAGTTGAGCTTAGCGGGAAAATTCTGCTTTCAGGGTTAGGGGCTTCTCCTGGCATTGCTTCCGGTGTTGTTAAAATAATTGGCGATATGAATGATTTAAAGAAAATCAAGAAAGGAGATGTTTTAGTTACGAAAATGACGAATCCTGATATGGTTGTCGCAATGCAAAAAAGCGCAGCCATTGTGACTGATGAGGGCGGCTTGACTTCGCATGCGAGCATTGTATCAAGAGAAATGGGAATCCCTGCTGTAGTCGGCACTGAAACAGCGACGGAAAAACTGCACGATGGAGAAATTATCACTGTTGACGGCAGTTCGGGAAAAGTTTTTGAAGGAAAAGCAGAGACTAAATTAGTTGAAATTGAACCAATTGTTCAGACAAAAACAAAAATAAAAGTTATAGTTGACCTGCCTGATTTTGCCTCTCGTGCCGCAAAATCCGGAGCTAGTGCAGTTGGGTTAACAAGACTTGAGGGAATTATTGCAAGCTCTGGAAAACATCCTTTGGCTTATGTTAAAGAAGAAAAAATTGAGGAATATGTGGCTGTTTTAGTTAAGGGGCTGAAAAAAATATTAGAGCCATTTGAAGAAGTTTGGGTGAGAAGCTCTGACATAAGAAGCGATGAATATGGGAATCTTAAAGGCGCTCCGCAAATAGTTGAGGGCAATCCTATGCTCGGAGATCATGGAATAAGATTCAGCTTGAAACATCTTGACATAATGAGAGCTGAATTGAAGGCTGTAAAAGAAATTGCAGAGAGCGCACCTCAAAAAAAGATTGGCTTGATGGCGCCGCAGATAATAAGTGTTGATGAAATTAAAAAAATGAAAGTGATTGCCTCTGAAATCGGCATGCCTGCAAATGTCAAGATAGGGATAATGGTTGAGACGCCGGCAGCTGTGCAGATTATTGATTCTTTGTGCGAGGAAGGAATTAATTTTATCAGTTTCGGAACAAATGATTTGACGCAGTTCACGCTCGCTATTGACAGAAACAACACAGAAGTTCAAAATCTTTATGATGAAATGCATCCGGCTGTTTTGAGTTCGCTGGCTTATGTTATCGCGCGATGCAAAGAATATGGAGTTGAAACTTCTATATGCGGGCAGGCAGGAAGCAGGCTTGAAATGGCAAAGTTTTTGGTTATGCAGGGAATTGACAGCATTTCTGTAAATGCCGACGCTGCAAGAAAAGTGAGCGAGATTGTTGCTGAAATTGAAAAAGAACTTGCTGTTAAGAATTCTGCCGTCGGCAAAGAGAGAGAGCAGGTTAAAGTTGAAGAAGAAAAAGCAGAGGTTTTAGAGCCGGAGATAGAAGTTCCTAGGGCAGAAGGCAGGACAGAAAGCGGGGAATTTGTACTGCCGCAAATGCAGGCAGTGGAGCGTGCTGAAATGCAAGCAATCAGCGAGTTTGCAAGAGGAATGCCAAAACCGCAGATAAATCAAGTAGAAGAGAAAGGTTTTTCAAACAAGAACGAGGGTTCTGAAGATATTGAAAGCATTATATTGAAAGAACTTGGAGAGAATAATGACTATCAGCCGGGAAATATAGACAATAAAAAGAAAAAAGACATTCCGCCTTTGAATGAGGCAATACCGATTGAATCCGAGCATTTCGTGGAGAGTTTAAAAGGCGGTGAAGATGGTGGCAGAGAGAAAGAAATTAATTTAGATGTTAGGAAAAAAGAGGGTGAAGAGGGCGGCGAAGAAAAGAAAAAAGAGAGCGAGAAATCTGATTTAAGCAAGGCGAAAGGAAAAGAGAAATTTGACCTGACTGGAGAGCTTGGCAAAGACGACGATGAGCTTGGCGAGGAGTGGAATGGTGAGAGGAGTTGATTCTGTGATTGGTGGAATGAACTTAAGTTTTGTTACTTCTTGTTAGTTATCACATAACCGAAAAGTTTAAATAGGTGTTATTTCTATGTTTTATATGCCGGAAGAAGAAAAAAGAAACAAAGCAGTTGAATTTACGCATAACTTAGATTTATCTCAAAGAGTTGGCATACTTAGCGAAGACCTTAAAAAAGAGACACGAGAAAATGAGCAAAAGAAATTGCAAGCAGATATTGATAATTTAGCATATAATGCTCTTGTACAAAATAAGGAAGATTTAGGATTAGATGAGCAAGCTATTGCTCAATTAACACCAGAAGGATTAAGAGAAGAACGTGAAGATTTGTATAAAATAGGACTTAATTATACGCAAAGCATTCCTATAGACAGAGCTAATAATATGTTAAGAAATGACCTTGAGGGTATTTTGTCAGATATTCCTGAAAAAAACCTTGGTAGAGTTGCGCTAATTAAGGAATTTAATGAAGCTTTAGGCGATGATGAATTAGTAAGAGAATATTCTGAAGTTCTTAAAGAGTATGGAAAATATAAAACAATTGAGGAAATAGTAAAGAGATACAAAGAAACAGGAAATTTTGATGATGAGAAAGAAAGTAAGTTCTTTTATGCAAACATAGCTGAAAGTGTGGGCAGAAAATTCAAAGAAAAGCTTAGAGAAAAGGGATACAGTGAGCAGTCTCAGAATATAGGAATGGGTATAGCAGCTCTATCAGCTTCACACGGACTTGTAAAGAAAGATATTGTAGATAAAAGCGCAGAAGACGCTGTGAAAGAAGCAGAAAAGAAATTTAGAAATTATGAAGAAAAGCATGGCAAGAAGCTTAGTGATTACGCAAGAAGTGGAATAAGCAAATTAGTAGGTAGCAAAGAGACTGAAAAATTCAACACTGGAAGGAATCTTCTTTATGCTGCATCAAAAGAATATGTGGCAGATGAAAAGCTGGAAGCGAAAGATGAGGAGTATTACAGACTTTTAGCGGCTTAATTACACTAAATCAGAATAATGCCTGCAGATTAATTACTGTCTACAAATTTTGTTGTCTTTAATAATTTTTTGTGATTTATTATTAAGATTATATTATCCATTGATTAGAAAAATGCGGCCTCTAAAATATTTGGATTAGATAATTACGAATTGGTGTACTTAGCTTTTGTCTTTTTTATTTGTGGATTCCAAAATTTGATCAATTAATTTTGACATGTCGTAAAGAAATTTTTCAGCAATGTCCTGCCATTTGTCTATTTCTTCTCCTTTGACTTCGTGGATTTCCCTATGAACGATTCCTTTGTGCAAAACATATATGTCTCTTAAAGCGCGCACTTTGTCTATTCTTAACATACCAGAATCAACGAAAGTTGTCTTTAACATTTGAGGAATGTGCTCCGGGCTTGGCGGCAATTTTCCTGCTGTTATCAGCGCGGCTTGCGCTGCGTCAATCATTGTCCAATAAACGCCTTCTATTGAACTAATTATTGCCATTTTACTTCTCGCCAAATGCGCCGGCGCTCTCTGCAAGGCGTTGTAAACTGCTTCTGGTGTTGAGCGAATCCTGCCTTGCAGGAGAAGTGCTTTAAGAGGATTGAAAAATCCTCCTGAGTCAATTAAAGCTTCGCCATATCTTAGAACATTTATGACAACAGGGTCGCCGTGAAGCAAATCCTGCCACCAAGTTGTCAGCTTGATTGTGTTTATATGCAAATCTTTTGAGTAAGATTGCCCGGCTATAAGTTTTCCAAGCTCTTCTCTGTACCATGCAATTAATTCTAAGTCCCAGTTAATGGAAGCATCGTCAATAATTAAAATTATGTCAATATCTGAATTGGATTTCGCGGTATCTTTTGCCTGCGAGCCGAAGAGAACAGAGGATTTTATCATTCTGTCAAACTTCTTGTGGACTTTTTCTGCAAAATCCATAGCAATGTCTTTTTCATTTCTTAGAGTTCTTTTTTCTAAAGGAAGAGTTTTTACAACTTTTAAATCAGCATCATCTGATTTTGCGCTTTTTTTTATTTTATGCCTCTTTTTTACTACCATTTTTTTCTTCATTTATAAATTCTTAAGATGAATTGGTATTTAAATCTTTAATCTTTTCTGGCTTTTCTTGTTATGCTTTGAAGATAGCTATTCACGATACGCAAATGCTGTCCTACATTATATCCTTGTTTTTCTAATTCTTTTGTCCTTGAAGGTATTTTGCAATGTTTTCCTGAATTAATCTCGCTCTTTTTTCTCTGTCCCAGCAATCTTGATTTAAAACAAATATAGCGAGAGACCAAAATATAGAGAACTGCATGGCTTATGTCTTATTTATTT
>CAYJQP010000040.1:0-7175 GCA_964372385.1 Candidatus Woesearchaeota archaeon
GGCAAGAAAGGTTTATTTATTGAAGATTATAAAGGCGAATCCAATGTATTCCTATCTCACGACGAAATTTGCATAAGGCCAAGAATTTCCTCTCCAAGCGAGCTTGAGAGCATTCCCGAATACGAAAGAGTTGATTTAACTCACTATCATGCGGCCCAATACTATTATTTCATGGAGTTTTCCCAAGTATTTGAAGGAGGGAGCAATACATCAATTGTCAATTTCACTGAAGACTTATCCCTAAAATTGGAAAGAGAATTCCGCCTCGGTTATTATCAAAGATTCAAAGACGACACGAGTAAAGTGAGATTAAAAAATTAATGTAATTAGTGAAAATATTATCCTATTCTTATTCACACCACCAACATCAGTATAGTCAACGACGAGCTATATAATTTCAAAAAGCATACTCTATCTTCTTAAACGGCATTCAACTCTTTCAGCAAATTTTTCTAATACAGAATCATACAATTCTTCTTTTTGCTTCTCATTAAGCTCACGCAAGTAAGGATAAATTTTAAATCTCCCTCGTGCAATTTCCACGCCATTAAGAATTTCATCTCTCACATCAAGGAAATCACAAACAGCCATATAATCCCCAAATCCAGCCTCGCGATAAGCAAATACAGCCCTCTGAAATTCTGTCAATTTTTCTGTTTCTTCTTCCATTAAATTATTAAGAAAATTCAATTTAACTATTTTACTACCTCAAAGCCTTCTTTATCTTTTTTAAATTACAAAGCAAAATGTTTAAATAGTTAAACTGTTTAACTATTCAACAGAGGAAAATAGAAAATGGCCACAGAATTAGTTAAAATGAGTCCCAAGGGGCAGCTGGTAGTACCGCAAAATGTAAGAGAAAAAGAGAAATTCAAGGAAGGTGATAGATTTATACCTTTTCATGTAAAAGGAGGAATATTATTCAAGAAAGTAAAGATTCCTGATATCAAAGTAGAATTTGAGAAATTTTCAAAAGAAATATCAGAACAATTTGAAAAGCAGAATATCAGAAGAGAAGATATTGCAGAGGCAGTTAGACGGGCAAGAAAAAGGTAGTTTTAGATACTAACGTTCTTATTTCCGCATTTGGATGGGAGGGCAAACCAAAAGAAATATTTAGGAGGATAGTAAAGGAAGAATTTGAGTTAATAGTTTCTAATTATCAGCTAGAAGAGATTCAAAATGTCCTAAACTATCCCAAGTTCAATTTTAATGAGGAGCAAAGAACAAAATTTCTTGCGCTTATCTATGAAACAGCTACTATTGTAGAAACATCTGATACTTTAAAGATCATCAAAGAAGACCCGAATGATAACATCATTTTAGAAGCGGCGGAAGAGGCAAATGCAAACTATATCATTTCTGGAGACGAGCATCTTCTAAATTTTAAAGAATTCAAAGGAATAAAAATTCTATCTCCAGCAGATTTCTTAGATTTATTTGAAAATACCGAGTGATAAAATGCAGAGTAATTTTTGCTCAAGCATGCCGAAGTCAAAAATTTACTGATTCTCACTCAATCCCTTCCTATCTCTTATTTTCTTAATAACATTTTCCTGCAATTCCCTCGGCAGTTTCTGGAAATGCTGGTCTGAAAGAGAAGAAACGCCTCTGCCTTCTGTCGCGCTTCTTAAATCATTGCTCCATCCAATCATTTCTGCAACAGGAATTTGTGCAGTAATTACAACTTCTACTCCTTCCTGCGTCACATCAATCAAAACTCCTCTCTTGCTTCCTACTAATTGCGTGACAGTCCCCATGAACTCAACCGGCGCTTCAATCATGTGAGTTTGTATCGGCTCTAATATTGCGGCGCCGGATTTGCTCATTCCCTCAAACATTCCTTTCCTGACAGCAGGATAAATTTGCGCAGGCCCCCTGTGCATATGGTCAACATGAATTTTAGCGTCGTGGAGTATCAGCTTTGATTTCATTAAAGGCTCTCTTGCCAATGGCCCGGAATCAACAACTAATTTCCAGCCGTCCATCATTGAATCAATAAGCTCTCCAAGAAGAACAATGCCTCTCGTCGCGTCCTCAAAAATATTTCCCTTGTAAATTTCTCTTACCTGTCTTGCTTCGTTATTGCTCATCCCGAATTCAGATAATTTCTTCCATGTTTTTTCAGCCCTCTTTTTCAATCTCTCTTCAGAAATTTCTCCTCTCTCAATTGCATTGTAAATCTCGTCCTCTAAAGGAGCAATGCTGAACACGAAAATATTATGCCCATTAGGCGTCCTTATTTCAACCTTGCCGCTGGCTTTTGTCACGCTCTCTCTGTAAACAACAATAGGATGCCCTGTCTTCACTTCTAATCCTTTTTCTGTTTTTATTCTTCCCTCTATGATTTCCAAATGCAGTTCACCCATTCCAGAGATTAAATTTTCCCCAGTCTCTTCATTAATTTCAACTTTTATGCTCGGGTCTTCTTTAGCAACTTTTCTTAAAACTTCTATTAATTTTGGCAAATCCGCTGATTTCGTGACTTCAATTGATTTTGTAATAACCGGCTGAAAGATGTGCCTTATTTCCTCAAACGGCGTCTGCTCGCCGGAAGTGATAGTGTCTCCGACATCAACATTCAATCCAGTTATTGCCAGAACATTTCCTGCAGGAACTCTTTCCAACTGCTCCGGCTTTATTCCGTTGTAAACAAGCACTTGCTGTACCCTCGCTGTTTTTTTTGCATTATTCGCATAAACCTCCATGCCGTTGACAATCGTCCCGGAATACAATCTTCCAGCAGCGATTTCTTTTCCTGATCTTGGGTCAACAACAATTTTAGTAATTACAAAAGCAACATCTCCATTTCCGTCGCAGTTAATCAAACCCTGCCCGAATTTGCTTTCTATGTCGCCTTTCCATATTTTCGGAATTCTATATTTCTGCGCTTCTAAAGGATTAGGCAGATGTCTTACAGCCATGTCAAGAATAACTTCATGAAGAGGAGCATTTTCCCACACCCATTTTTTTCTGCTTTCTTCATCCATTGCATAAAGCTTTGCTATGTCTTTGAAACTCGTTCCCCTTTTCTGCATGAATGGAATTGACAAAGCCCAGTTGTCTCTTGCTGACCCAAATGCAACACTCCCATCCTGAACATTTACTTTCCATTTTTCCTTGTATTCCTGCTCTGCAATTTGCATCAGAAGATTGTTAAATGACTCTATAATTTTCATAAGTCTCTCCTGCATTTTTTCAGGAGTCAATTTTAATTCTTTTATCAGTCTGTCAACTTTATTGATAAATAAAACCGGCTTTACTCTTTCCCTTAACGCTTGCTTCAGCACAGTTTCAGTCTGTGGCATGATTCCCTCAACAGCGCATATCAATACAAAAGTTCCGTCAATTGCTCTCATAGCCCTTGTTACATTTCCACTGAAGTCAACATGCCCCGGCGTGTCAATTAAATTAATCAAATATTCCTGCCCCTGATATTCGTGCGCCATTGAAACATTCGCCGCATCAACAGTCATCAATCTTTCCTGCTCGTCGGCATGCTGCCATGTCACCATTCCTGCTTCTAAATCGCCAGCGCTTTTCTCCGCCATCAATCCAGCCGCGGCTAAGAGATTGTCTGTGAACGCCGTTTTTCCGTGATGTATATGTGCACTCGTCGCAACGTTTCTTATGTTCTTCTGGGTATTTATCAGTCTCTGAATCTTCTGCAAACTCGTTTCTTTGTCAGCCATATCTTCTTTCAGAAAAAAAGGTTTTTAAAACTTTACACACACACAAAAATATGGAAAACCGGGAAGAAAACCTAAGAAGAACAATGCAAAATGCAATTGATAATTATAACCTTAATTTAAATGATTGGTCTGTGCACTTCCAGAAAAAATGCGACGAAGCATTATCAAATCCAAACATGGCTGATTTTGATTTAGAGGGCGAATTAGAAAAAGGACTTACCCACGCTTATAAAGTAAGAGAAGCTATAATAAAATACAGAAGCGTATTTTCAGATTCCTTTTACAACTCTCTTCAAAAAGAAATTGATGAGTTAATAGAAATGAGAAATAATAGGGAATTATAACGACAGACTGAATAAACTGAACAAAATGTCTGTTGTTATATCGGGAGGCATAAAAGCAATATTCAATTATTTATGTCTCACGTTACAACTATTGCTATGCCAATCAAAGCAAATGCTCCAATAATTGAAGCCAAATCTTTTCCTGCATTAAAAAGAATTCCTAAACCAGCGCCTCCGAGAATAAAATGCTATTACAAAAATAAAAGATTTTCCGATAATAGATTTAGTATCTTCTTTCATTGATGTTTATAATATTCTGGTTTTTTAAATACCTTTTGTTATCTTAAAGGAATGCCATTACCTCGCAGAATCCGCCTGTTTCTCCGATTCATTTTTCTTGCCCGCGGCATAGCTCTCCATGTTCCCTTCAGATGCTTTGATTATTTCATCTGCCAGTGCAAAAGCCATTGTCTTTTTTTTGCCGAAACTTTTTTGATGCGCTCCTTGAGTCATCCATCTCAAAGCCAAATCAATTCTCCTTAATGGCGAAGTGTCAACAGCTTGTGGATACCTCGCTCCAGCATGCTCAATAACAGTTATTTCGTCTCTCGGCGAGCCGTTGTTTATCGCATCAACTAAAACCTGAATTGGATTCTTTTTCATCCTTCTTTCAATTATTTCCAAGGCTTTCAAAACAGTTTTCATATTTTTATTGTATTTCCCAGAGCTCCATGAAGTTATAAGTCTGTGCTTCTTTCCAATATGCCCAGGAACAGCAATCCTATTGGCAAGTCTTTCAATAATATTAACTCTATCCTTGCCAAACTTGTCTAAATTTCTTCCCCGGCTTTTTAATAACAGCTTCGGCTCTAAATTAATATGCGGCTTCAAGGCAGGGTCTTTTATTTCAATATTTGAAACATCATACTTGTCAAATAATTTGAATCCTTCTTGTTCTTGGGTTTGTTTTTGCTCTGTCATTTTAATTGTTTTCCTCCATAAATTTTATTTTATTATTTATTAAATAATTTTTAGATCTTTCCATAACTTTTCTTTTTACATCTGGATTTACAGATGCCACATACAAACTATATTGGTAATTTCCATCTCTATCAGGATCATCTCTATCCTCTACTGAAAATACATATTCCTCACTTACTCTGAAGAAAGAAGAACCTGCCCCCTCAACAAAGGAAGCAATAACATTAAGATTGTTATCTACAATTTCCCCAATTACTTTTCCTCCTTCAAAAATTTTTTCTTCTATATCTGTTAAGTGCATCCTTGTTTCAAAGTCTATTTTACCTATATACCAAACCATTTTATCTTTCCTCCCCGCCTATTACTTTTTCTATTATAACTTCAACATAAGGAATAATGTCAGCATTAGAAGCAGAAATTTCAATCTCTGATAAATAAAACTTTTCAGATGGATCTCTGTCACCATATTCAAATCTTACTTCATAATCGCCTTCTTGATAGTTTATAAAATAAAGACTTTGCTTGTCGTTGTCAACTCTATTCGATAGCCCACCAAGCTTTCCCAATTCTTCTTTTATTCTAATTAATTCTCTTACATTTTCTACTTGAAACCGCCTTGTAATATGATGCCAAACCATTTATCTTCTCCCCTTCTCTATTTTTCCCCCGACTAATCTGTGCAAGGGCTGGTCATTTACTTTAATAACTTGAAATCTGATTCCTCTTATATCTCCTTTGGCTCTTCCCTGCTTGCCGCCAATTCTTTCAATAATAACTTCATCATGTTCATCAATAAACTTCTGCGCTAAATTTCCAGGAATAAACGCTCCAACAGACAATCCGCTTTTTATAAGCTGGACCTTGCAGCACTTTCTCATCGCTGAATTTGGCTGCGCAGCTTCTTTTTGAAATTTGCTGACAACAATACCTTTTGCCTGCGACGCCCTGCCAAGCGGATCAGATTTCTCTCTAAGTTTCTCCTTCTTGACCTTATAGTTATAATCGTTCCATCTAAATTTAGTTCTTTTTTTCATAAATTTTCTCGCATTCATTAATCCCATATCTTATCTCAGAAAAAAAGGTTTTTAAAACTTTATGTTGTTTATTAAATAAGGAATAAACAGAATGATTAAGAGATACATACCGCAAGACACAATTGAGCAGATAAACTTGCGAGAAATAAAAACATTCAGTTACAGGCAATATGATTCTTGTACTGGCTATGTCGGAGAAGCAAGAAGAATGCACTTTCTTATTGTAGAAGCGAATAGAAGGTCAAATGGCAAAAACATAACGCATTTGTTTTTTACAACTATTAATAATATTTATCTCGGAGATAGTCCAATAAGCAGACAAGAAAATTTCCTGTATCCCTACTTTTTGCAAGCAGTCAAAAGAGATAATAAAATAAGAATCAAAGATTTAGAAGTAAAAATAAAAACCGCATTACGATATGGATAATTCTGTGAGTTATATGATGTTCCATCAGAATTATCCATTAGAGAATTCTGGACTACTTGTAATATATCCTACAGAATTCTCTATAATTCCTCACAAAATCTTCAGCCCCATCTTGAATATCTCATAAGCAATTGTTTCCAGCTCATAAAATCTTCTTTTGTCTCTCCCGATTAAAGCAGCTTTATTCTGGTTGTTTCCTGCAGTCATTATAATAACATTTTCTTTTATTTCCAAAGATTTAAATCTAATTGGATAAACTATGTCTCCGATAAATCTTGCTATGTCGCTCAAGCCCTCGGGCTCTCTTAAAATCCTGATTCTTTTTCCCAAGCTTTCCTGAATTTTTTTAATATTCAAAGCCTTTGGTCCTATTGCCTTTGAAACCAATTGCGCAGGAACAGCAAAATAAATTGTGTTATTGTAAACAAAGCATTTTTGCGTTTTAACTTTTGATGCGTTGTCTAGCAAGTTGATATAACGCATTGTTTGCATGTTTATCGTCGCCATTTTTTAATAAAAACTCTTACAAAATCTTCAACAAGTTAGTTTATAAATTTATCTTTTTATCGTCGGAGATTTTTGTTCGGTTAATTATTAAAACCCATAAAATTATTTTAAAAACCTTTCATTATCATTAAACTTTATTCAATCCATTTTCTTCCTTAAACCGTTTTAATAATTCTGGAAGCATTTTATATAACCATGCATTAAATTTTATAAATTCCCTAGTTTCCATTTTGATATATTCTATTATTTT
>CAYJQP010000041.1:0-7075 GCA_964372385.1 Candidatus Woesearchaeota archaeon
TAGTAAAATCAGTTTCAGCTTTAGAAAGAGCAAAAGACAAAATCAAACAAAAAATAAATGTTGTTTAAAGATAATAAAAACTAAGATAACGCACTAACCCTCCAACTCTCTCTTAACGCTTTCCCTCAATGCTTTCCTGAAAACAATTATCCTGTAAGAATAATATCCGATTCCAAGAACAATTGCGATAATCGTAGCTATCAGCAAATACAAAAATACTTTGTCTTCAATTTTATCCTTGAATCTGCCTCTTGAAAAGAAAGACTGCTGTGAAATAATTTCCTTGCATGCCTGAACAGCGTCATTCAGTTTCGTCTGCGCAGAGGAAAAATCACCTAAAGCCAGAAACTCTCTTGATTCGTCAACCAATTCTTTAACTTCAGCGCATTCAGGATTTTCCGCGATAAACTGTTCTGTGAAAACAAGTCTTTCAATTGTTGTCTCTCCTTCTTGAACATTGATGAAAATCTTTCCCCAGTCAAAATATCTCGGGCTTTCAACAGATGCATTAACTGTTATTTCAAACAATCCAAGTTCACGAGTCGCAAGCTCAACAATCAGCGTCAAGTTCTCGCTCTCGCCGACATTCAAATCAGGAATAAAATCCCTGTCAAGATAAACTCTTACATCATCTCTCGCTAAACCATCCTTAAAAATCAAACTTCCTAGATTAATATTTCTAAGTGTAAATGGACCTTCATTAACGACTTCTATCGGCAGACTTATGTTCTCTCCCAAACGAGCAGAAACAGGTCCTGGCAGAATTATTCTGAATGCAACTGGCTGTTCTCTTTCAGAACTTCCGCCTCCGCCTCCACCGCTCGTCGGCTGTGGCACGTTTATGACTATCGGTTCTTTAAACTCAACTTTAAAAACATTGCTCGTCGCATTTGTAATTGGAATACTATTAATCAAATCGCTTGCAACAACATCCAAAAATTCAACTAAAGGAGAAGAAGCTGTCAAAGCCAGTGTCCAGCCATTACTGCCAATTCCAGAAATTATTCCACTTGAATTTACATTGCTTCTTACAATAAAACTCGCACTCTGATTATAATGTGCGTCAAAAGCATCCACATCAGAAAAATGTTCGCTCAAATTAATTATAATCGCTCTCCCGGCAATTCCTTCTTTGTCACCAATTGATTTTATAAATTCAATCGGCGCATTTCCGTGCGTTATGTTCGCATTCCAGTCCATTGTTGTATTCAAACTCTCAAATCCGGGAATAGAAATAGTCAAGCTTAAATTACCAAACAGTCCATATGTTTCATCTACAAACGCCGGCAAAGCACTCCATAAAATTCCTGTTGCATTTCCATAATAATTTTCAACACTCTTCCTTAAATTGCCATTGATATAAAATCTATAACTTAAATTAAATCCAGTGCTTGAATTAGCAATAAATGTCAGATTCTTTGCATTTCCTTCTGTCAGATTAAAAACAAAACCCGCTGCAGGAGACAAAATCTTCGGCTTTTCATGGACAAAAATCCGGAAATCATCAACATCTCGCAATCCTTGCGGATCTCTGACACTCATGTTTATGTGATAAACTCCTGCTTCCAAGTCATTAAATGTATAATTCAAAACACCGGAAGTTATATTGAATACTTTCTCATCTCCTCTAATAAAATCACCTCTGCCGTCTGGCAGGAATGTATAAGAATAAGTCAAATTTCCGCTGATATCATCACCCTCTTCCAAATCGCTCGCGTTTATATCATAATAAAGCGTCCTGTTAACTGCTGTATTTAAGTCAACTAAATTCAAAAATTCAGGAGGATGATTTATCTCAAATATTGTAAGATTAAAATACAAAACATCAGATGCATTATGCATATCAGAAACATTTATTGTAATATTATAAACTCCAACATCTGCTTTCCTAGGAATAAAAGTTGTCGTGAAAAGTGCCTTGTTGTCGCTTCCAGGTCCTGGGAAGCCAGCAACTCTTGAAAAGCTGAACAAACTTGCATTAGGCCCTTCTGCAGTCAGATTAATATTCAGTCTTTCATCATAAAATGCCTTTTGTATTAAAGGAATTTTAAAATCGTCATCCTGGACAAAAAATGAAATCGTAGTTGTATTGTCCTCTGTCGCATCTATATTTGAATTTGCATCTACACTCGCATTCACAACTAAAGATGCTAAAATTGGCTCTTCAATTAATGGGGCGTCATTTACATTTCTAACAGTAAAATTAAACGCAAGAGGAGTCGGAGTCTTGCCATCAGAAGCATTAATTATCACAATATGCTGTCCCACATCAGAATCCAATGGTATAAAATTAATTACCCCACTAACTCTGTTTAAACTAAAAGTTGGAAATGCATTGTTGCTGGCATAAGAAAATCTTATTGTATCTCCATCAGCGTCAAAAACATTTAAAGATAAATCCAGATTAAAGCTTTCGTCTTCAGTCAGTGTTTGATTATTCTGTACATTAACCCATTGTGGAGGATTATTCCCGTCAACATTTATAACAAAAACATCAGAATCACTTGAATAAAGATTTGCGTCTCTGACAGTTATTCCAACATTATAACTAGACTCAGCAGCAAAACATGCGCCATCACTAGGATTAAATTCTATTATTCCTCTTGTTATATTAGTTCCGCTTACAACACCAAGTGAACGAACTGTAACACAACCAGCATAACCTGACTCAAAACTTATAATTTCATTATAAACATTTTTATTTGGAATTAATAAATCATTATCACTGGCATTTATATAAATTGCATGATAATTATTGCTTGAATAAACAGTAACATCGTCTATGTTCTCTAAAACAACGCTGTCATCTCTATTCTCTACAAAAAATGGAAAGACACTTGAATTACTTCTTACTGGTCCGTCAATCCCTCCTGTATCAGTCACTGTAACATTTATGCTCCAATTTCCTACATTCAAATCACTTGGCGTGAAATTAACTAGAGCAGAGCCATTAAATTGCGTTATGCTGTTCACAGTTGCATTTGCAAAATCCAAAAACCATGCTTGATTAGACCTAAATGTTAAATTATTTACTTCATCCAAATCAGATGCATTTATGTAACAGCTAAACTCAACATCCTCAAATGCCGTCCTTTCATTATCGCACACATAAGTGAAATAAGGAGCGTCGTTTCTGTTTATTACAGTGAAATTAACTAACTCGCTTCTTCTCGCATTCCTTGAATCATTAACGCTAAAGTTTATGAGATAGCTTCCAACATCGTTCTTGCTTGGAGTAAAACTAATATTTATTGATGTGTCATTAAACTCGTAATCGCCCTCGCCAAAAAGTTTACAGTCTGTTCTTGTGCTCCATCCAGCAAGATTACAGCTCAAAAATGTTATATTAAATGAAAATGGTACGTCACCCTCTTCATCTGTCGCAATCACAATGTAATCAAACAATTCAGACATATTAAAACTCTTATTCTCTAAATTTGTAAAAACAGGAGGGTCATTAACAGGAGCGATGTTATAAAAATACTGCAAAGAAACTCCCTCGTTATCGCTGTCAGTTACTAAAACAGAAATCGCAAAAAATCCTGTCTCACTGTCTTTAGAAGAGTTTATTATTAATATTCCTGTATTTCGCTCTATTGAAATCCAAGTATAGTCAGAAACTCTTGCGCCTGCTCCGAGCGGGCCCTCAATTCCTTCAATTGCATAAGAAAGAACATCATTAACATCTGGCTCAACTGTAATCTCGCTGAAATTAGCTATAACAGGTGTGTCTTCAACTCCATTTGTAGTTGTTCTTGAAACGCTGAATATCGGAAATATATTTGAAATAATAAAATTATTTGAAACTAAAACAGTACCTTCATTAGCACTGTTACATTCAACTTCAAAAATATGGTTTCCCTTGTAATTAAATGCCCTACTGCTTTCCCATCTCACATCAGTAGGATTATAATTCATGTCTTCAAAGCTCGTAAAACTGCCGTCAAAATTATATCTTATTCTACATATTCCTGCTGTATTGTCTATTGCTGTTCCATCATTCAATCTTGTAAACTCTGCAAAAAACCCAATCAAATCTCCGCTTCTTTTAACGCTTGTATCTGTATCATCCCATGTCGCGAGATTTGCGTTTCCATTTGAGCCACTTGCAGCCTGCGGCGGTGCAAATAACAAATCCGGCCTTTCTTTAAATTTTTCAATTACTGATCTCGGAATTGCATAGGCAGTAATAATAGTAACAATTAAGACAAAAAGAAAACTCAAATAAAAAATCTCAAAAATAAGCAGTTTCCTGCTTCTTGCTTTTTTTACTCTACGCCCCTTGTTTTCATTTTTAACATACCTCTTCTTCACTTTCCCGCCTTCTCTATAAGATTCATAATAATAAGGCCCATATGTCTTTCCCCTTTTTTTTATATATTTTTCGTGAACCATCTTTTTAATACAAATATAATACAAGTTGTAGAGTAAAATTAGTTTATAAATATTGCCATAATGAAACTAGAAAAGATGTAGAGTAAAACTCAATTCAAAAAATCAGCTTATATTTCCGCTAACATTTTCATTAACATTTTCCATCAGCAGTCTGCGAGTTTTCATCTTCCTTCTCGCTCTATAAATTCTTATCAATTGAATTATAACAATAATCAAAAGCAATAAAACTAAAAACATTAAAGAATAAAAGAATCCAGCTCTCAAATATATCGGAGGCCTTTCTTCGCATATTATTGGACATGGTCCTCCGCAGTCAACTCCTCCTTCACCTTGATTTTCAATACCATCCGAGCAAGTTGGACAAGCACCACAAGGTCCTCCGCAGTCAACTAACAATTCACAACCTCCTGAATGACAATTTTTAACGCTGTCAAAACAACTCGGGTTTTCAACATAATAGCAATGCTGAACTTCTTCCGGTATTAATAAAGTACTGTTGCAGGAATTAACATCTATACAACTTCTTAACTGCAATCCGCAATTGTCTGCAAAATTATCTAATCTGCAATTATCGCTTATCGTTCTAAAATCTTCACTTCCAACAAGCCCTCCTTCAAAAGAGCTTGTTAAATTCTGGCATATTCTAAAATCGCCACATCCCCATTTCTCTTCGCATCTTCTCGTTATAGACCCGCCTCCTCCGCCTCCGCCGCCAGCAGGAGGAGAAGGACAACTAACTAAGCCAACATCAATCTCCCACTCAATTGAATCATTCAGCAAGCCGTCTGTCACATCAACCCGCACATTATGATTTCCGGAAACACCGCACCCAAAAGCATAAACAAATTCGTCAAATGAACTCATCGCATCATACTCAATAAAATTATCGTCAACATACCAGTAAGTGTCAGGTATTGTTCCGTCAGGATCCTTGTCAGTAATATTAAAATAAAGCTCTCTTGTGCCTAAAACATTAAAACTTAAATTCTCTGGATAGTGTAAAGTAATATTCGGCGGCCTGTTTTCATTTGTTATTGTCAAGCTGAAATTCTGGCAGACTTCAAAAGGCATTCCATCCTGCTCTGCTCCGCACAATTCAGCAAGCCGAGAGTGCGTGGCAATCAAACCCATATCTTTAACACATAAACTCAGGTTATAAACACCTAAACTATAAAAACTTAAATTAATCTCGCTTTCATTCGGAGTGAAATTCATAACACCTGTATTGCTTATATTGAACAACTGCAGAGAATTATCTAAAAATGTGAGATTAAAAACAAGATTTCCTGCATTTTGATTTCCGTCTTCTATGTCAATTACAGAAACTTGATGATAAAAAGTTCTGTCATCTCCTCTTGTCCAAACTGTTTGAACGCCAATATTTGAAGCGTTCGGCTCGTGATTTATTTCCAAAACAGTTATATCAATATCCTTAAAATCAGACAAACCACTCATGTCAACAGCAGAAATTCTCTCTGCATAAGTTTTATATCCAAGATTTCTATCAACCCATGACTTGTCTAAAACAGCAGAAAAAATCTCAGCGCCTTCAATCACATCACTTAAAGGTAAACTATTAAATCTAACAAAAAAAGGACTCGTCGGAAAAGAAGGCGAAATGCCCACACTTGCTAAATTAGCGTCGTTATCGCTGACATTGAAAAAATGCGAAGTGAAATTTCCTTCGCATATAAAAATCTCGTTATCTAAATCAATTATCAAAGGAGCATTATTGCTGATTATCGTAACAGTTGCATCAAACGGCGCAAGGTCGGGGAAAAAAGGAGACAACTGCGGTATTTTAAAAATGCTGTTCAACAGCATTAAAAAAATATAAATTAAAATAACTAGCAGCAGAACAAGAATAATCACAACACTCTTTTTCATCTCTTTTTTCATGCAATAAAAAGCAAATCAAGATATTTAAGGGTTATTGTCCACCGCCATAACCAACATTAACACCATAAAAATCCCTTTGCGGCTGTTGCGCAAAAGCCATGCTTATATCTTGTTCTCTTCTTCTGCCTCTGACAACAAGATAAATAATCAAGACAATTGTAACAAGAATTCCAAAAGCAAGAACAATTATTATTCCTACTAAAAAACCAGTATTCCTCTCTTTCCCCGGAGAAAATTCACGCACAATCTGTTCCGGCTGTTCTTCAAGCGTCAATGTAAAAACACCTCTCTCAATATCATCTGCTTCAGCGCCCTCACCAATAACAACAACAGGAAAAGATTTTCCTATATTAACTAAAAACTGAATATTCGCTTCCTGCGCTTCCAAAGGCACAGGAAGAAACATCATGCCAACTCTGTATTTTGTTCCGGCAACTGCCTCTTGCGGTATTTCAATTCTTATAGGAACTTCCACCTCTGCTCCATAAGTAAGCGTATACCTATTATTCTCATTAATCAGATTCGCTATCTCCGTTCCGGCTATAAGCTGTGAATCAATAATAACGTCGCTGTCTCCCTCAACAACATTGCTCAATAAAAAAAATGTCTCTTTAACCTGCCCTGGCTGTATCCTCAAAGGAAAATTATCAGAATAAATTGTAGAAACCCCGAATGCGCTGGCAAAACTGCAACTAAAAAAAACAAAAACAAAAGCGCAAAAAATGTATGCTGTAAATAATTTTCCCATACTTAAAAAAGTAAATCAAGATATTTAAGACTT
>CAYJQP010000042.1:0-6593 GCA_964372385.1 Candidatus Woesearchaeota archaeon
AAGGAATCAAAACTTAAAAAGGTTTAAAATGTTCATCTACTGGGTAATACTTCTTCTTTAATATGGCGGATAATATCTGTAGTTGATAATTTTTCTTCCGTTGTATAAACAATTTTACCCCCCCATTGCTTTAGAAATTCTTTTTGAGCTATAATGCCTGGATTTTTTTCATCAGTGTATTCAGGACCTTTTATAAAAACATGTGGTTTTACAATTAATTGCGTATTTGGAGTTCCATCCTCAAAAAAAACGTAATCAACTGCCTTGAGATTTCCAATCATATAAGCTCTGATATAGTCGGAATAAACTGGTCTCCCCTTTCCTGATTTTTTACTTGAATGGCTGTCTATTGCGACTCCAACAAGCAAGACGTCACAATGCTCTTTTGCTTGGTTTATGTGTGCAATATGCCCTGGATGAAGTAAATCAAAGCTCCCTGTGCATAAACCAATAATCTTTCCTTCTTTTTTTAGATATTCAACCTTGCCCCCTATATCTGCTGTTTCAAGGAAGTTTTTAAGCTTATATTTTTCTTTGTTTAATCTGTACATAAAAATAAAGGCTGATTTAAATCTATATAAAAGTTTATATAGCTCCCTTATAGGAAAGAAATATGTCAGATAGAAGAAAATACAATTTTTTAGAGCTAATGATGAGATGGGAAAGCTCTTTGGATGCTTATGGCACACCAAGGGATTTTCCTGATTCTACAACAGTTAGATTGTTATATAATAAAGAAAATTCAGAAGATGTACCAGTTAGGATAATTGTTTCTCCTAATTTTAGTAAGAGAAGAGAGCTAATGAAGAGAGAAAAAGACATAATTGAAGAAAGAAAAGCTAAGGGGTTAGAGCAAAGATGGACTAATGACGGCTCTTCGTGCTTTCTTTGCAGTAATGCTGGACAAGCGAAAGATATTGGTAATAATTTGATGTTGCCGTGGGAAACATATGAAGACTATACACTGATTCCTAATCGTTATCCTATGGTAAGGGGCCATTTTTTGTTATGCGCTAAAGAGCATAATTTAAAAGGAGAGTCTGGTATAACGGAATCCTATCTTGAAAAAACAGTTGAACTTTCAGAGAGATATAATTTGTATGCTGTACGAAATCATAGAGATTCTGGTATGAGTATTCCTGAACATGAGCATTTGCATTTACTCTTCTCTAAATTCCATATGAGCGAGATAGGAAAAGACATTTATTTAAATGGGCTTGTTGAGCATAAATTAAAACAAACTGAATATGGGGAGGGAATTTCTTTAGTTCATGGGAGAGAATTTGCCACAATTGCTTTTAGTGGAAATATGGCTGTTGAGAGAGCATATAAATTAATGAAAAATCTTGAAAGAGACAAGATTATTTTTACTTCCTGCTATCAATCCAGCTTGAATGGAAATGAAGGGACATTCTTCATTGGAGCGCATAAAAGACCAGATATGCATCCAGAGGTTAAAGGAGCTGCAAACTTAATATATAACATTGTACTAGATTCAGAGCGAGAGGTAAGCTATAACGAATATAAAAAAATCTTGGAAGAGCATTTATACAAGAAAGAAGAATTTTTATGGGGCAAATATTTATGTCAAGATACTTGACGAAAACCTTGCCTTAAAAGGCAAGGTTGTATCTTGAGCATCCAAAAGTCCCGAACAAACCGCGGACTGAAGTCCGAGATGAAACGCAAGATGATATGAGAATTCTAGAAAAGTAGATTAAAGCATTTGGCTTTAATCAGTTAATAACTGAAAGGATGCAAAGAAGAAAATGAACTATATCGGAATGGATATACACAAACAGTTTACTGTTGCAGTTGTGAAAGATGAGCAAGGGAATAAGTTAGCCGAGGATAAATTCGAAAACAGTGAAGATAACTTTGGAAGTTTTCTCGAAAATTATAAACCTGAAGAAACTAAAATTGTTATTGAAAGTACTTGTGTTTGGGAATATATCTATGAAATACTCGAAGCTAAAAAGTATGAAGTGAAACTTGCAAATCCTACAAGAACTAAAGCAATTGCGCATGCAAGAATTAAAACAGACTCAATTGATGCGTCAACTCTTGCAGATTTGCTGAGAGCAAACCTTGTTGCAGAAAGTTACATTCCTCCAAAAGAAATAAGGAGACTGAGAGAGGTTACAAGAGAAAGAAGAACATTTGTGAAACAAACAACACAGATCAAAAACAAAATTCATGCGATATTAATAAAAAGAGGAATTAAAATTCTAAGTGTAACACTATCTAAGAGCACTTTACTTTGGTTGAAAGATAAGTTACCTGATGAAAAAATAATGTTGCATTATCTTGATTTGCTTGAATACCATAAGCAAAAATTATCAGAAATAGATAAAACAATTTCAGATACTGCTTATGCAAACAATAATGCAAAATTGTTAATGACAATTCCTGGAATTGGGACAATAAGATCGTTGGATATCGTTGCGGAAATTGGTGAAATTGCTAGGTTTCCGACGGCAGATAAGCTTTGCAGTTATGCTGGATTAGTTCCAAGTATAAAACAATCTGGAAACACATTGCGATTTGGAAAACTCATAAAACAAGCGAGTAAAAACCTGAAAGGAACACTTGTAGAGGCGTCGTGGAATTTAGTAAGGACAAAGGAAAGTAATTTGTTGCAGGAGTTTTATAAAAAACTTGTGAAGAAAAAAGGAAAACAAAAAGCAATTTGTGCAACAGCTAGAAAATTGGGATGTGTAATTCATGCAATGCTAAAGCATCAAGAAGAATTTAGATATTCATAGTCCTATGATGGATGAAAGGAGGACTCTGAGCTATATTCTAACCTAAAAAGGTTGTTCTCGAGATTAGAGCCTCCTCTCAAAAATAAAACATTACAACGACTAGTCATAGTGTGGCTTGACCACGGATAGGAGTATGTCGTATGTTTTACAAAATAACAAGGCTTAAATAATACATAAGCTTTGTGGCTAAAGAATTCTCATAGGAGGACTTTTTGATAATATAGAAATCTTTATAAAATACAGAGTTGAAAATAAATTTATGGGGCAAGAGATTAATCTTTTAGCGAAATTTAATGAGGGGAGAAAGCCTAATAGAGATCTAACTAAACGCTCTGCCGTTGTCACAGAAGAAATAAAGAAGATCGCAAGGCAATATGGAGAAGAATATTTTGACGGGGATAGGTTTCTTGGCTATGGAGGGTATCATTATCACCCTAGATTTTGGACAGGGGTTGCTGAAGATTTGAAGCAGCATTATGGCCTAACTAATAACAGTAAAGTTTTAGAGATTGGCTGTGCTAAAGGATTTTTATTATATGATTTGACAAGAATTGTTCCTGGAATAAAAGTAACTGGAAGAGATGTTTCATGGTATGCTGTTAATCATGAAGAAGTGAAAGCTGAAATAAAGCATTTTATTGATGTTGGAAATGCGAAAAATCTAAAGGAATTTAAAGATAAAGAATTTGATTTAGTAATCTGCATAAACACAATACACGACCTTCCTTTAGAAGAATGCAAACAAGCGTTAAGAGAAATTCAAAGAGTTGGAAAAAATGAATTTATCAGTGTTGATGCCTGGAGAAATGACGAAGAGAAAGCTAGAATGGAAAAATGGGCGATAAATGCTCAAACAGTTATGCATGTTGATGATTGGAAAAAACTTTTTGATGAAACAGGATATAAAGGAGATTATTATTGGTTCTTCCCATGAAAACTAAAGCAGCAATTTTATATGAGCAGAACAAGCCTTTGCTTATAGAAGAAGTTGAAATCCCGGAATTGCGCAATGGACAGGTCTTAGTCAGAATGCTATGTTCAGGAGTTTGCCATACTCAATTGCATGAAATAAAAGGTGAAAAAGGATATGACCCTTATTTGCCTCATTTACTTGGGCATGAGGGCTCTGGCCTTATAGAAGAAGTTGGGGAGGGGGTTACTAAAGTCAAGAAAGGAGATTATGTGGCAATGACATGGATGCAAGGAAAGGGAATAAATGCCCAAGGTTCTAAATATAAAATAGGTGATAAAGAAATAAATTCCGGAGCAATTACTACTTTTTCTTATATGGCTGTTGTATCTGAAAATAGATTAGTTAAAATAGATAAAAAGACACCTCCTGACATAGCTGCTCTGTTGGGGTGTGCTGTTTCAACAGGAGTAGGGATGATTGAAAATTATTTTGATGAAGATAAAAATAAAACTATTGCAATTTATGGAATTGGAGGAATTGGCAGCTGTGCTTTATTGGGTGCTAAAAATAGAGGATATAATAAAATTATAGCTGTTGATATTAAGAAGAATAAATTAGATCATGCGTTGGAATTAGGCGCAACTCATGTTATTAATTCATTAGAGAAAAATCCTGTAGAAGCAATTAAAGAAATTACTCAAGGAAAGGGTGTTGACTATGCCGTGGAATCTTCTGCCGTAGGCAAGGTAATGGAGAGTGCATATGAGTCTTTAGCTGCTGGCGGAAGTTTAGTAATTGCCGGCAATGCTCCAAAGGGAACTAAAATAGCAATTGATACTGTTGGGTTAAATCAAGGAAAGAAGATTTTTGGAACATGGGGAGGATATCTTTCTCCCAATAATGTAGAACCGGACAAAAATATTCCAAGATACGAAAAGATGTATCATGAAGGCAAACTGTCATTGAAGAAACTTATTACAGAAGTTTATAATCTAAATGAAATCAATCAGGCTTTTGATGATTTAAAAGAAGGAAGATTATGCAGGGCTTTAATAAGATTTGACAATTAAATTTATATTAGGTTTTGCGGACTTCCCTTAATAAAGGCAAGAATATTTTCTACAGTTGTCTGCATCATGCGATGTTTTGCCCCTCTAGTGTTCCAAGCATTATGTGGTGTAACTATAACTTTTGGATGCTTTATTAGCTTCTGCACCTCTGGCAACTGCTCATCAAAAGAAGCACTTTCTTTTTCTTTGTCTATCACATCTAAACCAGCAGATTCAATAATACCCTCGTCTAAACCTTTAAGCAAGGCTTTTGTATCAACTAGTCCACCGCGCGCAGCATTAATTAAGACTGCTCCTTTTTTAATAAAAATAATATTATTTTTATTAATGATGTGTTTGGTCTGTTGTGTGAGCGGGGCATGAAGGGAGATTATATCAGATTTTTTTAATAAATCCTCTAATTGAACATATTTAAAACCAAGTCTCCTGCTTGCCTCTTGATTTTCAATTATGTCATATGCGAGAACCTCCATCCCAAATGCCTTAGCCAGGGCAATAACTTTTAAGCCAATTCTGCCTGAGCCAATTATGCCAAATATTCTTCCTTTAAGATCAACGCCTTCAATATCTGATTCAAGAAGATTTTGTTCTTTATATGCATAAAGAATCTTTCTTGAAACAGCCAAAAGAAGAGCAAATGTGTACTCTGCAACAGTATCCTCGCCATAAGACGGAACATTAGATATCAGTATTTTTCCCTTTCTGCAAGCTTCTAAATCAATATGATCAAAGCCTGTTGACATAGTTGCAATAAATCTTAAATGAGGGAATTGCGAAATAATATCTCCATTAAGAGAAAGATCCTGGCCTCTTGCTCTTATCATTAATATTCCTGCTTCTTTTGCTTCTTGAATGCTTTCTTGTGATAAAGGCTCTGGAAATGTAATTAAAATATTATTTTTTAATTTCTCTTTCAAAATCAATTCTTGCCAAGGTTCAATTTGAAAACATGCAATTTTCATATTAGTATAGTTTTATTTCCGGCAGTGGAATAATAAAATGCCCTCCATTTTCTGAATATAATTTATGCTTTTCCATTATCTGATTGGCATAATTCCACGCTAATATAACTATGTAATTTGGCTTTTTTTCATAAAGAGCCTGTGGGGAAAAAATTGGAATGCGCTGATTAGGTGTATATCTGCCTTGCTTTGATGGATTATCATCAGCTATAAAGCTAATGTATTTATCTAACTCAAAATGATGCATTAGTGTATTGACAGTAACAGAAGAGCCATATCCAGCAGTAGTCTTCCCATCTTTTTTATATTTTCCTAATATCTTATGAAGTGCCTCTTTAATATCTTTTATTCTTTTTGCATATACTTTAAATGTATCTATTTTATCTAAACAAAGTTTATCTTTAAGTACTAATAAATCAAAAACTGATTTTGATATGCTTTCTTTACCTAAATGTCTAACAATTCCTCTAATAGAACCACCCTTTGTTGGTATACGCTTGACATCAGTTAATTCCAGTTCATGCTTTTCAAAGAATTTTTTTAACGGCTTTACAGAATGATAAGACAGATGCTCGTGATAAATTGTATCAAAGAGCATTTTTTCAATTGTATCAACTAAATAAGAAACTTCGAATACAAAAATTCCGTCTGGAGAGAGAAGCTCTTTAACTCCATAAGTCATATCACTTAAATTATCAACATGCGCATAAACATTATTAGCTACAATAATAGAAGCCTGGCCTTTTTCTTTTCTTATTTCTTTAGCTAAAACAGATGTAAAAAATTCTGGCAAGGTTTCTATGCCTGATTCAGTTGCTTTTCTTGCAATATCTTCTGCTGGGTCGATGCCTAAAACTTGCATTCCTTTTTCTTTATAATATCT
>CAYJQP010000043.1:0-6592 GCA_964372385.1 Candidatus Woesearchaeota archaeon
TCAATGCATAAAATAATCATTGTGAGAATTGGTCATAGAAGGAATGTGTATGATTGACAGGAGGAAAGAGGTATTATAGGTAGAAATTTATGAAAGATAAAATGAAAAGAAATAACTTCTTTCAAATAATGTTTTGCAATTTTTATTGTTAGCTAAAAATATTAAAAATTACTGCACCCGTTGCAGGAACCTGTTCTGGCTCAGCAACTTAAGTTGTCAATTGAATATCTAACTGAACAACTAATCAAACTCTCTTGGTTTTTGTATAAGATAAAAAAATAAAAATTTTAACTGCAATCAACATAAACTGTAGATTCTGAGCATACTCTTCCACCTATAACAGGAGCCACGCCAACACTTCCCCCTGCAGCCCCTGCAGGAGTTGCTACTGTGCAAGTCGCTGTTTGAAGTGGGGCTATATTAGTACAAGCCGATACATCTCCCGTAGGTTCAACAGTAGAAGTACCACTTCCATCAGTTCCTGTATAAAATATAACTCTTACAGTATCAATAGTAGTATCTCCGGGACCATTTTTAACTCTAACAGATGCACCTGAACCAGTGCAACTAACAGGCTCAACATCAACAGTCAAGCATTCTCCGCTAATCTTCTCTCCAACATCAGTTATCGCAGGCCTGACAAAACTCCAGACAATCACAACAGCCGCAATTGCTAATAAAATTATCAAACCAGTTGTAACAACATCAGACAATCCGCGTTTTCCAATCAACCCTCTTTTATCAAATCGCATATTTTATTAAATCAAAACTCCTTTATAAATCTTTCGCCAGAGAATTTTTTCCCCGACGACAAAATTCAACTTTTATCAAATACAAATTATCTAAATCTTATTGAAAGTAGTTGAAACAGATGCTCTTAAGTTTTTCAGCAATGTTAAACCAGTTTATAACATGTTCACAACATAATATTACCTTCAATAATTACAGAATACATAACTTAACACTGAGATTTATTATATTTCAATAGTTAAACAATTATTATAATTAGCTAAGTGAAAATATTTTCTATTAAATGGTTTACTTTTCAAACTCATAATATTAAACTGCTAATTGGAAGAGAGTTAACTATTAAAGATTTTGAATAACAACTAAAATAAGTATTGAATGTTTTTCAAAACTCTCCTTTATCAACAAATATCTCACCTATGCGCAAACCAAAACTCAAAAACCTCCTTTCCGTCAGCTTTCCCATCAATTTTTTTCGTCCCGTGAAAACTTACAAAACCAAATCTTTCAAATTGAATCATATCTGTCCCGCTTAAACCAGCAACAGCAGAATCAGCAAGCCCTTCAATAAAATCCCCAGAAGGCATTAAAATTCTCGCATGAACAAAATCACTCACCCAATTCACTTTGGGAGGCGTCTTGTCATCAATAGAAGTAAACTTAATCTTCCTTCCCAATTTTATGTTATACAAATGCAAAAGTCTTATCTCCTCGCCAGAAAACTTTTTGTAATCATCTGCAGAAATATAAATCTCTCCCAGTTTAATCTCTCTTTTCTCTGATTTATCAGGATGAACAGGCATTTCAACTTTTTTCCAGTCAGGCTTTTTCAAAATTTCCAGTTTAACAGGATTAGCAACAAAAGAATATCTTAAAGCATCTGCGTCAATTAAACGACGATTAATAGCATATAAATTTTCAATAGGAATTGTAATATCCTGTTTGTTCAGTCCAATTTCTTTCACAAACTCTCTAATCGCTTCAGCTTTAATTCCACGCCATCCTAAACTCTGAATGCTCCATGTTCTTGGATCATTCCATCCAAAATACTTTCCTGATTTGACTTCTTTCTGCGCCTTTGACTTTGAAATCTTCGCTCCTTCAATATTAACAAGTCCGGTGTGGATAATTTCAGGATGCTTCCATGAAAAAATGTCCCAGATAAATCTCTCCATGTCACTTTCAATCATCAAGTCATTTCCTCTGATTATGTGCGTCACGCCGAGCAGATGGTCATCAATTGCCCAGCTCATTTCCAGCGACGGCCACACTCTGTATTTCTTTCCCACAAGTGGATGCTCTCTGTCAGAAATCCTGAACAAAACCCTGTCTCTAAAAGCAGGATTAGGATGCATCATGTCTGTCTTAATGCGCAATACAGCGTCTCCTTCCTTCTCGCCAAACATGTCTTTCCATCTTAAAAGCTGTATCTTAACAGGGAGTTGCCTGCATCCGCATTCCCTGCCCTCTTCTCTGTTTTTCCCCAAAAGCTCCCGCGAGCAATGGCAGACATACGCCTTGCCTTTCATAATTAATTTCTTCGCATGCTCGTAATAAATCTTCAGTCTGTCAGATTTGTAAACAACTTCAGAATACTTAATGCCAAGCCATTTCAATGCGTCTTCAATAAGTTCATAAGAATCTTTATCTATTTGCTTTTCTGCACTGCCAATCGTATCATCCATCACTAAAATTAATTTCCCGTCGTATTTTTCTGCATACAAAGAATTTAAAATAAATGTCTTTGCGTTCCCTAAATGCAGCGTCCCTGAAGGAAAAGGAGCAACTCTCAAAACAACTTTCTTCCCTGCATTAGGCAGTTCAGGCAGTTCCCTTTCTTTCTCCTCTCTTTCCTTCACAAATTTCTCAAAGCTCTTAAATTCCTTCTTCCTCTCTTCGGCTTTTAATTTATTAACATCATGAACAATTTTTTTTATTTCCTCAACAACATTTTTTATCTCTTCTTTTTTCAATCCGTGCTGAAACAGCTTCGGCAGAATCCTGCCCGCGTCTGCCTTTCCAAACTCAATTGCATTTCTCAAAGCATATGCCTTTATTTCGTTTTCAAATTTTACCATGATTAAAAAAGGCAGGGGAGTTATTTAAGTCTATCTTTCCCTGATACTGTTAAGCCAAAAGGTGATGGATAGTTTCACAAGTAAGAATTAACGACGATAACCAAGTTAAATGAACCGCTAGAGAAAAGTGTTACAGATTACCTCTTGATAACGAAGATAACTATATAACTCTCAAAATAATAGAAAAGTTTAAATAATACTTCATCTACATACTATTTATAAAATTTATAAAGTATCTAAATAAATTTTAAAAATTATCGAAATGAGACACAAAACTGATTTACTTAGAATAATAAAAAAACTTGAGGGTCTGCAAACAATTGATACAATAATGAAAATATTAAACATAAAAAGGCAAACTGCAATAAACTACATCTCTCAATTAAGAAAAAAAGGTTATGTAGAATACTATTCAGCTGGAAGAAACAAAAGAATATATAAAATAAGCATAATAAAATCAAAATTTAAAGAAAATAATGGGGTATATAATATAATTAATAAATATTCAAAAATAAAAGTTGCAGAGCCATACGCATATTTCATTCATAACAAAAAATTAACTAACGAAGAAGCCTTGGTATTAGCGTTAAGATCACAAAACTTTAAATTGATTCTAGCATCACTTAACTTATTTGCCCATATCAAAGATTGGAAATTATTAAATAAAATAGCAAAAAAATATAAACTACAAAGACAAGTAGGTGCTTTGTATGAATTAGCAAGACAATTCATTAGAACAAAAAGAATGGATGAGAGAATAAAAAAAAGCATGCAAAAAGGAAAAGGTGAAAAATATATTTATGCTAAAATAAAAACAAAAGATTTCAATGCAATTGCTAAAAAATGGAGAGTAGAAATCCCATTCAGAAACTCTGATTTAATGAGGTTAAAAACAGGATAAGATGCCAATCACAATAAATCAACAATTAGAATTATTCTCGCTCATAGGAAGAACACTCAAAAAAGAAATAAAATGTTTCGCGGCAGGAGGCACAGCAATGATGTTCCAGAATATAAAAGAAACAACAAAAGATGTAGACATAATCTTTGAGAACAAACAGGATTACAATAACTTCAGATATGCTTTAATATCATTAGGTGCAAAAGAATTTGAAAAAAAAATTGTTAATCCTCAAAGAGTTTCATCTGTGCTAGCATTAGGTGAAGCACGCTTTGATTTATTTTTAGAATATATAATACATTTTAAATTAACAAATACAATAATATCAAGAATTAAAGAAGTCCACGAATTCTCAAATTTGATTGTTAAGATAATCTCTCCAGAAGATATAATTTTGTTTAAATCTGTTGCTGATCGTGAAGGCGATAGAGTTGATGTCGCAAACATTCTAAAAGTTACAAATATAAAATGGGATACAATATTAGAAGAGGCAGAAGCACAGACAAAAGATTCTGAACTTTTCTTTAGTGCATTTCTTTATAATTTTCTTATAGGCATTAAAGAAGACTTCAATATAGAGATCCCCAAAGACTTCTTAAGCAAATTAGAAAAATTAACAAAAAAAGCTCTTGAAGAAGCGGAAAAAAGATTAAAAAAACAAAATTAATCTCCCAACTTACCTTCAATCCTCTCCAATCTTTCTATCAATCTTTCCAATTTGTATTCAATATCTTCAATCTTGTTTTTCAATTCACTCAAATGCCCTGTTTCAGGAAATCTCGTCCGCCGAACAGCCCGCAAATTATCCACAACACTCGCTCTGTCTTCTGAATTTGAATTTTCATTTGACGCTCCCGCATTAGCCAAGCTCCCTAAAAACCCAAATCCAGAATTAGAATCATCAGTCGCATTCCCTTGATTTGCATTTTCAGAAGTAAAATCAATAACCTCGCCTTCATGCCTCTGCACTCTGCTCTCCCTGTCTGCAATCTCTTTTGACCTCTGCAAAATCCCTCGTTCCTGCAATTTCGTCAAGTCAATTATCTCTTTCTTTTTCTTAAACCATGACATAAAAAATACAAGCCAATAATTTATATAAACCTTCTCATAGAACAAAAAATAGGCAAAAACAAGTAAAAATTGAAAATGACAAAAAAACCGCAGTTTAAAGAGCCGACAAAAGCAGAATTATTGGCGAGGCGCAGGATTAGTTATGCGACTAAAAGAAAGATTGCAGAATATCTCCTAAGCAAGCCGAAAGAAGAACAAGCATTCATTCTAAGAGAAGACTTAAACGCTCCGTACTCATCTTCAAGGAAATTTCAAAAACATGCGCCGGAATTGCGGTTGTATAACTCAACATTCACTTTAGAGCAAGCAAGAGAAGTAACAGAAAAATTCTCGCAGAAAAAACAGATAAGGGCGCGCTCAATACCTTTATTCCTAAGAGAAAGAGCAATACAAGAATATCTAAACGCACAACAACCGCCGTCTGGTTTTTTAGCCCATCCTTTAAAAGGCAGAAACAGAATTCCAAAAAAATACTCGCTGTATTGTGTAGTAGAAGGACACAGGATTTTTGCCGAAGATAAGATAACACTAACTATTTACAAAGATGCAGAAAAAGTTGCAGAAGAAGGCGCTAGGGCAATTGTCGTAGTTCCTTCAAGATCAAAGGAAAGAGAAGATTACAGATTCAGGCTTGAAAGAGAGCCAATTGTAGACAATGACTTAAAATTTGTAATAGGCACAATGTTCGCTTCAACGCACCAATGCGGTGATAAAGAATTCGGTTTTATTAGATACAAATCTCTTGAAAAAAGGGAAGATTCAGAAGTTTACAATATCTGCCCGCACGAAGTCGCGGCAAAACTTGCCGTTATTGAGCACGAGGCAAAACTAGGAAATCATGTTCCCCTTGAAAACAGCATGATTCCTCTAATAAGCAGAAAATTCGCAGAAGGCTCTGCCAGAGTATTAGATTCATTGTTAATAGAAGACAAAAATGCAGAAGACAAAGTCAGAAGGCCAAGAGCAGGAGAATTAGAAGCAATTTACTGGCTTTTAGTTCATCGCCTCAGCGCGAGAGATTCACTTTACGCATCTATAAACCGCGACGGAAAAATCAAGGATTATGATTGGACGATAAGGCATTAAGATTAATCTTCTTTATAAAAATAGTTGCGAGATTAAGATTGTAAAGCGAAGATTTGTTTCTATAGCAACAGACTCAAATAATTGAGCGAATTGTCTGTTGCTATAGTCAACGACTTTAGTTTTTCCTCAATTTGTCGTTGACTACCTCAAGAATGCTGACAATTGCATTCTTGATGGCACAGAAAACTAAAAGTTTTCTGTGTTTAGGGAAAGACTTCTGTCTTTCACTATATATTCAGGGAACATAAATGAAATGCTCAATTATTTATGTTCTCCGTTATATTTAGAATTCAGCTATAGTCAAAGAATTCAGCTATAGTCAACGACTTTAGTTTTTCCTCAATTTGTCGTTGACTACCTCAAGAATGCTGACAATTGCATTCTTGATGGCACAGAAAACTAAAAGTTTTCTGTGTTTAGGGAAAGACTTATGTCTTTCACTATATCATAAGAATATTTATGACTAAAGGTTTCTATTGACAATATAAAATAGTTTCTATTCTCAATGGTGTGCAGGTCCAACAGAAATGTTACCAGTTGTTTGCACATAATTATAGCGAGAGACCAAAATATAGAGAACTGCATGGCTTATGTCTTATTTATTTTGCAGTTCTCTATCTGGAAAACTGCGACGATATACGCTATAAGTTACGCAGTTATCCATAATTGAGCAAACTTTTGTTCTCCCGAATATACAAAGTGACATTTT
>CAYJQP010000044.1:0-6455 GCA_964372385.1 Candidatus Woesearchaeota archaeon
TTATCTAAATGTTTAAAACTATTTACTTATTAGGAGAAAGATGATAGCCATTGCTAAAAAAAGGGTTTTTGCAGATTCAGAAAATATTGAAGAATTTTCTGACTCGTCAAAAACTAAGAAACTGATTTTTGCCGATTTGCAGATTCATTCCAAGCATGCCAGAGCCACGAGCAAAGATTTGAGCATTGCTAATTTGGAGAAATGGGCGCGCGTTAAGGGGATTGATTTGCTCGGCGTCGGTGATTTTCAGCATCCAGAACATAGGAAAGAAATAGATAGGGAATTAGAAAGGGAGGAGAAGGGGGTTTTGTATTCGGCAAGCGGGTTTGCTTTTTTATGGCAGACTGAAGTTTCGCTGATGTTTTCGCAGGGAGGGAGAAGGAGGGCAGTGCATTTGTTGGTGTTTGCGCCTTCACGAAAGATTGCTGATGAAGTGACTAAGTATTTGGCGAGCAAGGGAAGATTGGATTATGACGGCAGGCCGATATTTGGGATGTCGTGCAGAGATTTGGTCTTTGATTTAAAGAAAATTGATGATATGATTGAAATTATTGGCGCGCATGTTTTTACACCATGGTTCGGAATTTATGGGAGTGAGAGCGGGTTTGATTCTTTGCAGGAATGTTTTTTAGACATGAGAGAAAAGATTTACGCTATGGAGAGCGGGATGAGTGCAAGCCCTGATATGATTTGGCGTTTGAAGGAAAATGTGCAGATTGTAAGTTTTAGTGATGCACACAGCTTCTGGCCGTGGAGATTGGGGAGAGAGGCGACGATTTTTGAGCTTGATGAGTTGTCGTATGAAAATATAATTAAAGCGATTCGCAGTGGGCAAGGATTAGTTGGGACGATTGAGACGCCGCCGGAATATGGGAAATATCATTGGGACGGACATAGAAATTGCGGATTTAGCTGTTCGCCGAGCGAAACGAAAAAATTGAAAGGGATTTGCCCTAAATGCAGCAGAGAGTTGATAATTGGTGTTGAGAATAGGATAGATTCAATTGCTAAAGAGCCAGTGGGTTACAAGACACAAGGAGCGAAGGAGTTTTATAAATTATTGCCATTGCATGAATTGATTGCTTTGTATTTGGGGAGCAGTTTGGCGAGCAAGAAGACATGGGATATTTATAATTCTTTTATTTCTAAATTTGAAAATGAGTTTAATATCTTATTGAATGTTTCGCAGGAGGAGTTGACTAGGGATTTTCCTAAAGAGGTGTTATTGGCTGAATTAATTTTGGTAAACCGCGAGGGGAAGCTGAAAGTTAAGCCGGGATTTGACGGAGTTTACGGCGAGGTTTTGATGCCGGAGAAACAGGCGAGGCTGTTTTGATGTTAAATTAAGAATTTCCATGCTGGAATAAATTGAATTTTAATTTTTGTATTGTCTTTTTTGTAAGTTTTTTCTTCTTCTAAGTTTTTCGTTACTAAAATACCTTTATTTAAATTATTTTTCTGACAGAATTTTAATAATGTTTTAATATCTCTGTTGAGGATTGTATTTTTATATTTTACTTCTACAGGCATGATTTTTTCATTGTTGAAGTTTTCTAAGATTGTGTCTATTTCATCTTTGAGAGGAGTTCTCCAAAAAAATTTGGAATTTATTTCTATTATAATTAAATTTTCTATAATCTTGCTTTCCTCGATTTCTGGATTGAGATAAGGAAAAAAACTTGTAGAGTTCAAATAAAATTTTTTTGATTTTTTTTCTGTTGTAAGAAGATTTTTTGAGAAATTATATAGTTTCTTAATGAGAAAGGCTTCTTCTAAATAAAAGAGATAATTTGATAGTGTAATTCTATTGATTCCTATTTCTTTTGATAGAGAGTCATACTCTATTATCATGCCTGGATTAGAAGCTATTATTTTCAGCAATCTCATGAGCAAATCTTGATTTTCTATCGAAAAAACCTTTGGGATATCCAGATATATGACTTTTTCTAAAATACTTTTTACATATTCTGCTATAAATTCTTGGTTATTATTTATCGTTTCTATAAATTGTCTTTTTATATATAAGGAGAATTCTTTTTTTATTTCATTTTCAAATAGTTTTTGTTTTGTGATAAGTTCGTCCTTTTTTTTGAAAATTAAGAATTCTTTAAAGCTTAGAGGCGGAAGGTAAAAGTCAAAACTTCTTCCTGCCAGCGATTCTTTTACTTTCTTTCTTATAAATAAAGATGATGAACCAGATACAAAAAATTTAATATTGAAATTGTCATAATAATATTTTATCTGGTTTTGCCAGTCATTTAGTTTTTGTATTTCGTCAAAGAATACATAAATTTTTGTTTTATTTTTGTCTATATCGGCTAATTTTTCGAACTCTGTTATTATTTCTTCTATTCTTGGCTGTTCTTCGTCGAAAGAATAGTACAATATAGTGCTTCGCGATATATTTTTTTTTATTAGCGAGTTGATTAATTGCTTCATTAAGACAGTTTTGCCTGTTCTTCTTAATCCAGTTATCGTTATAATTTGCCTATTATTTATATTTTTTATAAGCTGGCTGAAGAGATTTCTTTCTATATCAAAATCATAAAAAAAATTCTCTTTCCAATGCATGTTGTGTTTTTCTAGGTTCATTTTGAGCTTATTTCTTATAATATGCTAGTTATACTTTGCATATTATTAAATAATATGATAATTTTAAGTTACATATTATTTATAAACTTTTTGGTTCTTTTGGATTTTAGGGGAATGTTTTAGAAGAATGTTTTAGGGATTTAGCAGTGAGAGTGTTTTACAGGAGCTTGAATTCGCAAGGTATTTATATAGAGAAGTTTGAATAATTTAATTTTAGTGATTAGATACTTTTCTGACAAAAAAGTAGCCCATTGTTTTATATTATGGAGTTTTATAATTTAATTAGGCATGTTATTACTTATTTAGCGAGCAGAAAGAATTAGAAAGCTAGGATTTTAGCTCCTTGTAAGATTTTATTTTTACAAATTTATAATGCGCGGATTTGGCGGGAGAATTACAAATAGGGCAGGCGTCTTTGAACGTGTAGTGCGCATTTGGACATTTTTTTAGTTTTTTCATTTTTTAGTTTTTAATTTTTTAATTTCAATCTTTGGAAATATGTACCCTCTGAAATCACAATTATTGCAAACCCATTCTTGAGGAGCTCCGATCGCTGCAGAAGCAGTTA
This sequence comes from Candidatus Woesearchaeota archaeon, assembly GCA_964372385.1. GTDB lineage: Archaea > Nanobdellota > Nanobdellia > Pacearchaeales > GW2011-AR1 > JAUSIK01. The sequence goes on from CAYJQP010000044.1 coordinate 3,161, forward strand.
TTTCTTTTTTTATATTATATGATTTGCATCTTGGGCAAAATACTGCAGATTTAGGCATTTTATTCTTCATTTTTATATCTTATTTGTTATAAAATGAGATTTAATTATTTTTCTTTCAGTTCAAAGAGGGCTTTTTTTTGTTTTGCTCTTTTTTCAATTTCTTGGAGGATTTCTGTAAGCTTTTTATTTGCTTCTTTCAAGTTGTCGGCTTTAGAGGATATTGAAAATCTGGCGGAGCCGAGATAATTAATTTGTGCGTTTTTTATGTTTAAGATTTCTTTAATGTCTGTTAAGCCTGTTGATGATGTGGTTGAGAGCGAGAATATTTTTTTGAGCAATTTTTCTTTTTCTATTTTTTCTGTCAGAACCTTTTCTAATTTTTTTGTGTCTTCTGCGCTGAAGAAATTTTTTAATATTTGAGGATTGTTCTGTACTTCTTCTAGGAAATCTACTAATTCGTATTCCTGCTTTATTTTTTCTAAAATTAGTTCTGGAGATTTTGTTATTGTTTTTATAAGATTGGAGAAGTTTCTTTCTTTTTTGTATTTTTCAAGAACAGCTTCTCTTTCTTTTGCAGTTACTCTTCTAAGACTTAATTCTATGTGGCCGTTTTCCGTGTTCAAGACCTTGCATACTATTTTTTTGTTTGGGGCGACATACTGTCTTAGGTTTCTTATTCTGCCTGCTGCAACTTCTGATAGAACCATTGCACCTTCGCCGTTTCCTTCTATTTCTAGGAAGATTGATGTTTTTTCAATTTTTTTTACAGTGCAGAGAATTAAATCTCCTTCTTTCAATTTTTGCTTCATAGTACTTTGAGTATTTTTGCTTTTATTTTTGCTTTTCCTCCTGTTGTTTTTGCTAATAGTTTATGGCATTTATTGCATTTAATCAGCAAAGTGGCTTTTCCGTAGACAGTCTGGATATTTTTGCATCTTGGACAGAGGATTTCTAAAAATCTTGAACTTTGTTTGAGTGATTGCATTGTTTTGGTAAGAAGAGAGGGGTTTTAAAAGTTGCGGGGGCTTTGATAGTAGAGTTGAGGAAGATAATTATTTTAAATCACATAAAAACTTATAAGTAAATTGTGCTGTAAATTGTAATGACGGTAACAAGGGATAATTACAAGACGATAACAGGAAGGGTTTACACTTTGGAGGAGTTTAGCGAAGATGAGAAGAGGGTTTTGGGTGAAGTGCGGGAATTGTATAAGAGAACTGATTCTTTGGAGGGCTTTTCAGTGTTATGGGCGAAGAGATTAAGAGAATTGTGGGGAGGGCAAATGTTAGTCGGGCATGGTTTATACAGGATTTGTCAGGATTTAGAAATGCGACTTGGTATTGACGAAGGAAGTGTCGGGGAGCCGGATTATAGAGATGTTCTTCATGATATGATAGCGGAGAAGTATGGTTCATTTAGAGATTTTTGTGAGAGGCATAAAATAGATTCAAAGAATTTAGGAAAGATTTTTGCGGGAAAAAAAGAAGATGTTGCAGAAACTTACAATCGCGTTCTTGGGATTTTGGGAGTTAGTGAAGAAGAATTGGAAAAGAGGATTTCGATTTGATAGGTGATTTTACACTTTTATCATGTCAATTTCAAGGACTTTTTGAAGCTCTTGGATGAATTGGGATTCTTTGTCTTTTGGAATGAGGCAGCCTGCTGCGTTGGGATGGCCTCCGACTTCTCCGCCCAATGGGAGTGTGGCTCTTGCGAGGATTTCCCTGACATTCCTGCCCTGCTTGCCCGAAAGGCGGGCTGAGACTTTTATTTTGTCTTCATTGTAGGCAAGCGCGATAATAACACTGCCTTCTTCATAGACAGGAGAGCGCGAGATTATTGAAGTGACTGTGCCGATGATTGTGTCTTTTATTTTGTCTTTCGCGTTTATGATTGTGTAATTTTTTCCTGTTATTTTTTCTGTTTCTTCCTGAACATGTTTAAGAGCGGAGATTAAATGCTGTTTGTACTCTATGTAGAATTTTTCAGCTTGCTGTTTGTAATATTTATTTTCAAGGCAGAAGCCCAAGGCAACTTGGGGGTTATCCATGCGGCTGCATGCGTTGATTAACGCTGATATTTCTCTTGCGTCTTCCAGCTTGTTGTGGAAATTTATCAGATAGAGATTGCCTATTAGAGAAGAGATGTCAATTTTTTTGTTTTTGTTTCGGAGCATTATTGCTGTAACAAGAGCTGACATTTCTTCTTCTGTCAGTTCGTGAATAGATTTGTAAACGCCGTTGATTTGCTGGATGTTTGCTTCTCTCAAGAGCTCTAAAACGCCGCGATAAGAGCCGGTTACATCAGGAATGTATGGCGATGAGGAATATTCTAAAGCCCTATTCAGAGGTCTCGTGGCAGGATAAATCAAGAGTCCTTTTTTGATTGTTGTTTCTGAATCTTTTATTATTTCATCATATGTTTTGGAGATGTTTTGATCAAGGATATCGCCGACCATTCCTATGACTGCGAGCTTTGCGAGATGCTTATTTTCCTGCGAGAGAGATTTTGCGAAGAGGTAGCACAAGCCGGCGCTGGAAATTGGCTCTTGGGATTCCATCGTAGGATTAATCATTAAAACATTTTTCGGAATTTCTTGAGAGATTTCATGATGGTCAAGGACAATGATTTCTGTATTTTTTTTCTTTAGATAGGGAAGAGAGCCGGAGGCAAGGTCAAGGAAAATTAGGAGAGCAGAATCTGGAAGAGAGCTTATAAAATTTTCATCAAGGGATTTTACTATTTGCAGAGAAAAAGGCTTTTTCCATTTTTGCATGGCTCTTGAGAAAATTGCGGCAGATGTAATACCGTCAGTATCAAAGTGACTTATTATTTTGATTGGCTTTACAGCCGATAATTTGTCAATTTTTTCAATAGCTTCTTTTATTTTTTCTTTCATCCTCTTTTAATATTGAATTATTGAGCTTTTGTTAAATGATGGAGCGCCCAGAGCTTTTTTGCTAAAGAGCGTGAGGCAGGGTGATCGTGCTTATTTTTTGCTATGTGGCTTTTTAGATTTGTTATTTTTTTTTCTGTGATTTCTTTTTCAGTTATGTAATGGGTGTTTGCTTCTTTTAATATTCTTGTTACTTTTTTGCCTAGGAGTCTCGTTGTCGGTATTCCGTGCTTGTCTCTTAAAATAAAGCCGATTTTTGCAGGAGTATTGCCTTGTTTCGCCAAGTCTGCAACAATTTCCTGCAGTTCTTTTGGCTTTATTTTTACCCAACTTAACTGTTCTGTTTTTTCTTTTTCCATGAATGTTTCTGGAGGGAAGGGGTTAAAAAGGTTTTGGTGG
>CAYJQP010000045.1:0-6402 GCA_964372385.1 Candidatus Woesearchaeota archaeon
GGAGGAAGTACAACAACAGGGGGAACTACAACTGGAGGCAGTACCACTGGAGGAGACAGCGGAGGAAGTGTTGGAGGAGCTGCAGTTGCTGAAAGTGGAAGCGCTCCTCAAAATCCTATTGCAGCATTCTTTAGACAAATAGCTTGCTTGTTTACCAACACTTGCTGATTTTATGCAGATGAATTCTTCCGAAGATTTTTATAGTTAATTTATTTACATATGACAATGAAAGAAAAAAAAGAGGTGGCAAGTTGGAAAGAGGTTTTTGGTGTTGATTATCGCTCTCTTGCTTTGTTCAGGGTATGTCTAGCTATTTTAATTTTATTTGATTTGTATGTTAGAGCAAAAGAGTTGACTGCGCATTATACTGATTTTGGGGTTTTGCCAAGGGGTATTCTTGTTGAAAAATTTGCGAATATTTTTTGGGTTTCTATTCATATGGCGAACGGCAGTCTTTTTTTTCAAATATTTCTTTTTTTAATTGCTGTTCTTTTTGCGGTTGCTTTGCTTTTAGGATATCGCACGAAAATTGCATCTATTGTCTCTTGGTTTTTATTGATCTCTCTTCAATCAAGAAATCCTTTAGTTTTGCAAGGCGGCGATATTCTTTTTAGAATGCTTTTGTTCTGGGCGATGTTTCTGCCTCTAGGAGAAAGATTTTCTTTAGACTCTATGAGAAAAAAAATAAAGCAATATAATTATCACTTTTCATTTGCAAGCATAGGAGTTCTTTTACAGTTTGCTTTTGTTTTTGTTTTCGCAGCTTTAATAAAAACCGGCAGAGAGTGGTTTCCCGACGGGACTGCTCTTTATTATGCATTGAGTGTTGACCAATTTGCTACAGGACTTGGCAAATTCCTGCTCGGATTTCCAGAGCTAATGCAATATCTGACTTATTTTGTATTTTTTGCTGAATTAATAGGACCTATATTCTTGTTTGTTCCTTTTTTCTTTGGCTATATCAGAATTTTCGCTGTTTTTTTATTTTTGATTCTTTTTATTGGCATGGGGGCTAACCTTAATCTTGGGCCATTTCCGTGGATTTGCTCTACTGCATTAATTGTCTTTCTTCCTGCTTTGTTCTGGGATAAATTATTTTCTTTATTGAAGACAAAAAGAAGAGCAGGGCTGAAAATATATTATGATGAACAATGCAGTTTCTGCAGAAAGTCTGTTGGTTTACTGACTACTTTTTTCTTATTACCTGAAACACAAATTATTCCTGCTGTTAAAAACCGCAAGGTTTTTTCTGAAATGAATAAGCATAACTCTTGGATTGTAGTTGATTATAAAAATAAAAAGTATTTTGGCTTTGATGCTTTCCAGCCTGTATTTTTTGCCTCTCCTATTTTGTGGCCTTTTGGATTTTTAGCGTCATTTTCTTTTGTTAAGAAAATCGGCAATAAATTTTATTATAAATTTTCAAAAAAAAGAAATTGTACAATAAATAGCCTTGGAGAGGAATATGCTTATAATTCTATAATTTTATCTATCTCTAATTTTATTGCTTTGTTTTTTATTATATTTATATTTTTATGGAATGTTCAAACGCTTGGCTATAATGCTGTTCCTAATGCTATTGAATTTATAGGACCATTAACGCGAGTTGACCAGTATTGGAATATGTTTGCTCCGTATCCTTTGAGAGATGACGGATGGTATGTTGTTGAAGGATCTTTAGTGGATGAAAGGAAAGTTGATTTGATGAGGAACAAGATAGGTGTTAGTTTTGAAAAGCCGCTGAATGTTGCGGCAATGTATCCTCATGAAAGGTGGAGAAAATATTTAATGAATCTTTGGAGCAAAGAAAACGGCGAGCATAGAGGACTTTATCTTTCTTATTTGTGCAGAAGCTGGAATAAAGAACATTCTGCAAATGCAGAAAAATTGAAGTCTATAAAAATGTATTTTATGCTTGAGCAAACACTTCCTGATTATCAGAAGCCAACTACAGAAAAAATTCTTATAGCTGAATGGAATTGCAGTTAGTAAAATTAGTTTGGAGGATAAATGAAGACGGCTGAAAATTTTCGTAAATACAGAGTTTTCTCAAGAAAGTTAATCTTTATTAATCTATTTTGTTAATAGAGATGATGAACATTGCAATTATTCTTCTGCTTATTGGGGGCTTGATATTAACTGTTGGAGATATAATAATGAAAAAATGGGTGAATACGAATGCTTATATCTTTTATTTTCTTGGATTGTTTGTTTACTTAATTGGCTTGAATTTTCTTGCTCAAAGCTTTAGATTCAAGAATATCGCAGTCGCGTCTGCAATTTTTATCATATTTAATATTGTTACTTTATCATTTGTAAGCTGGCTTTATTTTAAGGAGAGTTTGTCTTTATTGCAGATAGCTGGGATTGTGATTGGAATAATTGCAATTGTTGTTTTGGAATTGGGGTGAATGAGAAAAATTAATTGTGATTGAGGAAAATTAATTAAACGCAAGAAGAAGACTAATTTTTGGTGTGGAAAATGTCTAATCATCCCTTGAGTTAACAGCACCTAAAATAGCAATGTATTTAAATTAAAAAACAATTTTATATTATGCAGAAAAATAGTAAACAATATATTGGAGTAATATGCAGACCACGAAAAAATCCAACAGAAAAATATATCTTCACCGCTTTGGAGAAAAAATTTAATATTATTTTCTTTCCTGTACAAAAAGATATTGATTATGAGTCTTTGAAGGAGAAATCAAACAAAATCAAAATTGTTCTTAATACTGCAGGCGATGTTCCTAATGTGGAGGATGCTTTGGAGATAGTAAAAACATTTGAAGGTTTAGGCAAGCAAGTCATAGACTCGTCACATTCTTTTTATTACAAAGAGGATAAATGGCTTTTTTATCAGGTGTGTCTCAAGCATGGATTACCCACTCCAAAAACATATTTTATACCAAGAGATATTTATTTATCAAAGGATAAGCTTAAGCAAATTCTTGGAGATGGCCCTGTTGTTTTTAAAGGCATATTCTCTGACACCGGCCGCGCGGTAAAACGTGCACTTGATTATGATGATGCATTAAATGTTGTTAAAAGTTTAAGGAACAAAGTAGGCAATATGCCTCTCATCGCACAGCAATATATTGCTCATGGGACAGTAAGCTATCGTGTGACACTTATTAATAAAAAAATTATTCAGGCTGTTATAAAATACGGTAAAAACTGGAAAGAAGGCAAGCTTTTCTGGAAAAACGAGAGATATCATATTTTCAAAGTTGACAAAAATTTGGCCAGATTATGTGAAAGAGCAGCCAATGCTTTTGGTATAGAATGGTGCGGCATAGATTTTATCCGAGATGAACAAGGAAAATGGTATATCATAGAAGTCAACAGCTGTCCAAGCATGGATTTTATTATTAGAGATGCCAGAAGAGCGAGTAGGGAACTGATTAATTATCTTTTCTCTCTACATAAAATAATGCGGCATAAAAGTAAAAAATTATTTAAGCAGACAGGGCAGCATATAAAAAATTGAACGGATTGTCTGTTGCTATAATTTGAATATAAAAAAGTTTGATAAAAAATTGAATAAATTTTTCTGTTTTATTAATTATAGCAGAGAGTAGCAATAATTAAAAAGGCGTTTTTTTTATTTGTTTTATGAGATTTGTTTTGACAGGGCACAGAGGTCTTATTGGGCATTTTTTACTTAAGAGACTGCAGGAAAGAGGAGACAGAGCTGTTTTGCTGGTTGACAAAAGAGACAGCAGGGAGATTGAGGACATAAAAAATTTTACGCCGAAAGAAAAGATTGATATGTTAATTCATCTTGCTGCTTTTTGCAAGATTAACAAAACTGTAGAAAATCCTAAACTGGCTTTTGATAATAATGTTTTAGCCATACATGGAATAATGGAATTCTGCAGAAAACATGGAATTCCGAAGATAGTTTTTGCGTCTTCTTCAAGAATTGAGGCAAAAGAAAAAAATCCTTATACCGCGAGTAAGGTTTATGGCGAGGAATTAGTGAAAGTATATTCAGATTGCTATGGAATTGATTATGTTATTGTAAGGCCTTCTACTGTTTACGGGCCTTTCAATGATTTAACTTCCCGGCTTGTTGATATTTTTATTTTGAATGCGTTGCAGGGAAAAGAATTGAAGATTTTTGGAGATGAGAAAAAGACATTGGATTTTACTTACATTGATGATTTTATAGACGGTTTTTTGATTGCAATGGAACAGAAGAATAAGGATTTGGATATTTCTTTGGGGAAAGGCGTTAATGTCAGTTATGCTGCTGATTTGATTATTAAGATGGCTGGAAAGGGCTTCAAGAGTTTTTATCCTCCTGAAATTGCACAGCCACAGCAGGTTGAGCTGGATATTTCTGAAATTCGTAAGCTGGGTTTTTCTCCTAAAATAGGAATTGAAGAGGGCTTGAGAAAAACATTTGAATGGTATAAGGAAAATTTTGAGGAGATTGTTAGTAGTAGAGTTTTGACGATGTTATAATGAACTGAGCTTGATTAAAATATTTCCATAACAATAAGATTTGCATACTCTGTTCTTGTAAGACCGTATTTTGAGAGGTAATCCTTTTACATACCAACATATTCTTTTATCGCATCGCGTTTGCTTGTTTTATCTTCTAAATTTTCGATTTCTTTAAATACTTCTCTTGATACTTTAGAAAAAATTGCTAAAGCTTTTGGAGATTTGGTTTTTAGCAAAGATTAAAAGAAAAAATATTTTAATGAGATTGTGAAGAGCAGATTTAAATAGTTTTATTGCTGGAGAGCTAAATGAAAAATTTGAGAGATAAGCAACTTATTCTTATAAAAAAGCTCGCATCTCACTAAAAACTTCTTGCTCAGCATAAGCAGTTCTTCTTTAATCTCTTGCAGTCTTTCTCATTACTTTTCCTTCAGCAGCCATTTCCACAAAGGAATGAACTTAACTTTTCTTTTTATTCCAAACCACTCTAATTTTTCCTCACCGAAATAATTTTGATTAACCAGTAATAAATTTTTGCATTTTAAATCTTTACTAGCTTTTAATAATGCTCTGATTTCTCTCTTTTTTATATCTGGTTCTGAAACATCATAACAAACCTGTATTAACTGTTCGATTTTGGAATCATTTTTTAAAACAAAATCTACCTCTTCTTTTTCAGAATTTTTCCAATAGCAACTTTCTTTCCTTCTTCTTTTTAATTCAACAGCAACAAGATTTTCATAAAGTCTCCCAAGATTATTGGAGAACTTTGTAGAAATTGAATTAATAAATGCATTGTCAACAAAATAAATCTTTTTTGGATATTGCATTTGATCTTTTATTTTGTAAGAAAAAATAGGCAAGCTAAATGCAAAATAAGAACTTTCAATGTAAGAGATATATTTTTGCAATGTAGATTTTCCAATTTCATAACCTAAACTTTTAAGATTATTGTAGCTTTTGCTTATAGAATATTCTTTTGAATCAAGAAGCAGTTTTAGGAGAGCTTTTAGCGATTCTTCATTTTTTAGATTATATCTCTCTACAATATCTCGTTTTATAACCGTAGCATAGTAAGATTGCGCTAATTCAAATTTTTTATCTTCATCTATAAGAACTATTTCGGGCAACCCTCCAAAAATAAGATATTCCGTAAGTGCTTTCAGAATAAGTGACCTTTCTTTTTCAGAATAGTCTAATATTTTAAAATCGAAATCAAGTTTCTTAAATCTTAAGAACTCTCTAAATGATAAAGGAAATATTTTAATCTCTAAAAATCTCCCCCTCAATTCTGTTGGTATTTCCTTTTCAGACATTCTTGAGGAAGAACCCGAAACAAGAATTCTTATGTCCTGATTGTCATATATTCTTCTAAGCCATTTGCTCCAGTTAGGAATATTATGCAATTCATCTAAAAATAAATATTTAATTTTTTGGTTGAATAGCTCATCTACAGTCGGGAGTAAATTGCTTAAAAATTCTGTTTTAAGGGGTATTCTTTCATCTTCAAAATTAATGTGCACAACTTCTTCGCGAGAATTAGAATTAAGAAGCTCATGAGCCAAACCATATAGAATATATGTTTTTCCGACTCTTCTAAATCCATTTAACACGATTATCTTATTAACCTTTAAATTAAGATAATCCTGAAGGTTGATTTCTCTTGGAATAACTGTTGGAATATTCTTCCCTTTCCATTCTGCCAAGATTGTTTTTATTATTCTGTCCATGGTACAATTTTAGTATATTCTTGTACTATTTAAATCTTTCTAAAATGGGTATCTACTTAGCTTTATGAAATAGTTGTCGTCTATAAAGACGAAAATTAGCAAAAAATTGAGATTTTTATCGTCGGAACTTTAGAAAGCTAAGCAATTACTAAAATGGAATAACTCCAAGAGAACATTTAGAAGAGGAAAGCGAAGGCGAAGAAACACCCTAATCTGCGAC
>CAYJQP010000046.1:0-6207 GCA_964372385.1 Candidatus Woesearchaeota archaeon
AATATTTTATTATTAATTATTGCCGTTGTTATCTAAGAATCTGGCTATTTTTTGGTCTGGATTTGTACTAATTGCTTTCTTTTTTTATAACCTTCCTGCCGTTCATATATGGCTGAAGAGCCTTTGGGATTTTTATTGAGCCATCTGCCTGCTGGAAGTTTTCCATGATTGCTACTAAGATCCTTGAGGTTGCTAATACAGTGTTGTTTAACGTGTGTGGTACAAATCTTTCGCCTTTTTTGTCTATTGCACGGATTTTCAATCGTCTTGCCTGCGCGTCTGTCAGATTTGAGCACGAGCCGACTTCATAATATTCTTTTTTTATCGGCGACCATGCTTCAATGTCAACCTGCTTGTGCTTTAATTCTCCCAAATCGCCGGAGCAGATTTCCAAGACTCTGATTGGGATTTCCAAAGATTTGCAGACATCAATTGTTATGTTCTTTGCTTCTTCAAAATATTTCATGGAGTCAGAGGGCTTGCAGATAATTATCATCTCTACTTTATTGAATTGATGCGTTCTGTAAATTCCTTTTTCTTCTATTCCGTGAGAGCCGATTTCTTTTCTAAAGCACATTGAATAAGAAGTGTTTTTTATAGGGAGTTCTGATTCTTGAAACAAAGTGTCAATGAATCTTCCTATCAAAGAGTGCTCGCTCGTGCCAATTAGATAGATGTCTTCGTTTTCTATTTTGTATATTTGATTTTTTTGGTCGTTCAAATCAGTGACATTTTTTATTACATCTTCTCTTAGCATTAGAGGAGTTTCTATGTAAGTGTAGCCTTTTTCTATCATTTTTTTAATGCCGAATTGGATAAGAGATTGGTTTAAAAGTGCGAGGTCGTTTTTTAAATAATAGAAACCTTTTCCAGATGTTTTTGCAGAGCTGTCAAAATCCAATACTTGGAGGGCTTCTCCAAGCTCAACATGAGCTTTTGGCGTGAAGCTGAATTTTGGAACAGCGCCTATTTTTTTTATTTCTTTATTTTTTGAAGAATCTCTGCCAACTGGAACAGATTCGTGGATTATGTTTGGGATTTCTTTTAATAAATCAGAAAGCTGTGCTTCCAGCTTGTCTAATTTTTTTTCCTGCTGATGGATTTTTTCAGGGATTTGTTTTGCTTTTTTTATGAGAAGGGAGGCGTTTTTGTTCTGCTTTTTCGCCTGATTGATTTCTTCTGAAATTTTATTTCTTTCATGCCTTAACTTGTCAATTATCTGCTTTTGATTTCTCCATTCCTCATCGAGGGATTTTATTTTATCAACCAATGAAAGTTTTTTATCCTGGAATTTCTTTTTTATGTTTTCTTTTACAAGCTCTGGGTTTTTGCGGATGAGGTTGATGTCTATCATGTTAATAGGAGAATCGGAGAACATTTAAATATTATGATTTGCTGATTTTGAGATGAATTCATTTTTCTAATTGGTATATGCAGTATCTCCACATAGGATTTTTTAATGTTTTTTTCTATGCACGCTAAGAAATAATATAACAACTAAACGAACTACTTATCAAGGAAAGTAGGATAATATTGATATTTGAATCTTATACAATTTAACTGGATTTTCCAGCATTTTAGGTCTGTGCGGAGATACTGATAAGGGACATCAGAAAGATTTAAATATTATACATTATGTATAATTATTAAAATGACAATACAAACTAAATTAAGGAAGTGGGGAAATTCTTTTGGGGTAGTTATACCCAGCAAAATATTGAATAAAAAAGATTTGAAAGAAGGACAGGAAGTTGTTATTGAGATTACTAAGAAAGAGGATTTGAGAAAAATTTTTGGATCTTTAAGAGATTGGAAGATTAATTCTCAAGAAATGAAAGAGCAATCTCGTGAGGATTGGGGAGATTAATGATGAGGTATTTTTTAGATACTTATTCAATTGTTGAAATTGTAAAAGGCAATTTAAATTATAAGAAATTCTTAGACGAAGAATTGTTTACTAACCTGCTAAATCTTTATGAATTGTATTATAATTTATTGAGGGATTATAATGAAGAGATTGCTCAGAAATATTTTTTTCAGTTTAAAGACAAGGTAATTGATATAGAAGATGATTATATTTTTTGTGCTTCCTTAATCAAACTAGAACATAAAAAGAAAAAAATATCATATGCAGATGCTTTGGGCTATGCAATGGCATTAGAAAATGGCATGAGATTTTTGACAGGTGATATTGCTTTTAAAAATCTTGAGGATGTTGAATTTGTGAAATAGATTTTCAAACACCAAATTTATAAACTTGCAGGGAGATATAAGGCAATATAAAAACAAGTAAGATGGCAGAGGTGATTGATAATATTGCTGATTGGGTAGAGGGTGTTAATTTCAGTTTGTCTTCAATGACTTCTTCTGGAATTTTTTTGGGAATACAGTTGTTTTTCTTTGCTGTTTTTATAGCTGTTTCTGCTTTTGTTATATTAAAATTTTATCAGACTTTATCAAAGAAGAATTTTATCCGCTTGGATTTGAGGAAGTATAATACATCGAGACATCCTGTATTTAAGAAGGTTTTTGCAGTTCTTTTATATTTTGTAGAGTATGTGCTTATCATGCCATTTTTTATTTTAGTTTGGTTTGTAATTTTGGCTTTAATTTTGCTTATGCTTGCTTCAGAGAGGGAGATAGTACAGATTTTAATGCTTTCAGCAGCAATTGTCATGGCGATAAGGATTCTTGCATATTATAATGAAGAGATTTCTAAGGAGTTAGGCAAACTCTTTCCTTTAATTGCCTTGTCTGTTTTTCTGCTGACTCCAGGGGCAATTACGATAGCTAATTTTTTCGGCAAGTTAAAAGAATTGCCGGGTTTTTTTACTAATATTATTTATTACTTGATTTTCATATCTTTACTTGAGATTATAATGAGATTTATCTATATTTTATCTGAATTGTATAAAGGCAGAGAGGAAGTTGGCGAAGAAGATGAAGACGAGTGAGAAGTTTGTTATAAGTTGTAGACGATAATTAATTATAAATCGCTTCAATATTGACTGCAATTTAAGTATGCTGCTTCGTAAAACTTACCATCAAATATATTAATGGCTACACTTTTGTAATAGACGGATAATAAAATTTTGATAATAATGATAAATTATTTAACGAGGATAAAAAGATTTGTAGACTACAACTTATTAGGGCGCATCATTTAAGGTTTAGTGTATTTAAGATAATTATTTATTGGCATTTAAAGTTATAAAATCTAAAAAATCAAAAAGTTAGGAGGATTTTTATTAAACACATTAAAATTTATTCCTCCAATTTGTTTAAATGCTTTTTGTGAAGCTCTTGCTCTTTTAGGAATTTTTTAATGTCAAACCGGTATAATTTTATTTTGTTTGAGATGTGCTCTCCGCCGATGAATTTTAGAGTTATTACATAAGTGGCTCCCTGTTCGTAGAGTTCAAGAGCTTCTGTGACAGAATTTGCGACAGTTAAAATTATTGGATTTGAACTGCATAGCTTGGCTCTTTTTATAAACAAGAGATTTGTTTTTGTGTCCGGAACTGTTGAAATAAGCATTTTTGCATTGCATAAATCTATCTTGTCTAGAAGGTCAACGTCAGATATGTCGCCGTAAATGCAGTTAAATCCTTTTTTAGTTAATTTTTCCACAATATCTGGATTATGGTCAACTACTAAGATGGAATTCTTTTTCTGCTTGAATGCCTCTAAAATATCATGGCCTGCCCTATGCGCGCCGAATAAAATTACATCATAATTTTTTTGCTTTTCTTTCCTTTCTCTTTTTGTAATTTTTCTTTCAAAGAAAGATAGATATTTTGAGAGCGAGTCGTAGAGCCTGTCGTTGTAGTTTATGAAATATGTTGAGCCTGCTATTGTTATCAGCCCTATAACTGTTAGGAGAGATAATGTTTCCGGAGCAAGATGTCCGACTTTTATTCCGAGAGCGATTAAAATGTGCGAGAATTCGCTGATTTGCGCGACTGTCAAGCCAGCCAAGAAGCTTGTCTGTTTTTTGTATTTTAATATTCCCATTAAAGCCATTATAATTAAAGGATTTCCTATTAAGATAAATAATGAGAGAATGATTATTACAGGAATATAAATTTTTATGCTTGAAAATACGAACTCTGAGCCAAGCCAGATGAAGAAGAGAAACACGAAGAAGTCTTGTATAGGTTTTAGCTTAGAGCTTATCTCAAATCTATAAGGGGACAGAGAGAGCGTGATGCCGGCGAGCAGTGCTCCGATTTCTATTGAGAAATTTAAAAAATCAAAAAGTGTCGCGATTGCAAGACACCAGCCGAGCGAGAAGAGCAGAAGAAATTCCTGTGACTTTGCTATTGTTTTTGTTATTTTTGGAAGAGCGTAATAGCTGAATATGAACAAGCCGGCGATTGCAGCAGTTCCTGTGACGAAAGTTCCGACTGCGAAACTTGCAATAGAGTTTTTATTTGACAGAGAGGATATCGCCATTAGAACTAATACCGCTATCAAATCCTGAACAATCAAAAAGCCGATTGCTATTTTTCCGTAAAGCTTGTGCAAGTCACCTTTGTCTGACAAAAGTTTTGTGATTATTATTGTTGAGCTGAAAGACAACGCCAAGGAAAGATAAATGGCAGTGATTGCAGAGAAGCCGAGGGCTTTTATTATGAAATAGCCGATTAGCGTCGTGAAGACAACTTGCCCGATGCCTGTTATTAATGAAACTTTTCCGACTTCTTTGATGACCCTTGGATTTAAATTCAAGCCGACCATGAAAAGCAGGAGAGCAATACCAACTTGTGATAAGGTTATTATTATGTCTGTTGATTTTATTACATTTAGTATTGAAGGGCTTAATAAAATTCCTGTTATAATGTAGCCGATTATCAGCGGCTGTTTTAGAAGTCTTATTATGCTTATTACCACAATTGCTGAAATTATTATAATGCTTAATTCTATGAAAATATTTTCTGCCATTTGCCTCTTTTATATTAACAGGAGGAAGGATTATGTTTTTAAATATGTTTTTGTTTGCAGGGTTTGGTGTTCGAGTTTCGCTTTTGATTGCTGCGTTTGGGTTTTAGTGTTATTTTGGGATTTTGTTTTGAAATATTGCTTAATGAAAAGATAGTTGATTTCTCATTTTGAGAAAATTTAAAAGCTTGTTTTTATTGCTTAGAAAATCATATTCATCTCACATGGCTGAGATGAAATGGCTCGGTGCCCGCGGCGCACCGAGCCGACTGAATTTTTTTGAAATGTATTTTTCTATAAAATGTATTTTGGGGCAAAGCTTAAAAACTGTATTTTTTTAGAGAAGGAATGGCAAAGGTTAGAATCAAGTTAGGGAGCATTGACATAGAGTCATTGAATTCTGTAATTGGAAATATAGCAGAGATTGTGAACAGGGCAGGAGTTGTTATGAGAGGGCCGATTCCACTACCAACAAGAAAATTGAAAGTTACAACGAGAAAGTCGCCGTGCGGGAATGGGACTGCAACATTTGACAGATTTGAAATGCGCGTTCACAGAAGAATTATTGATATTCCTGCAGAAGACAGGATTTTGAATCCAATTATGAAATTGCAGATTCCTAGAAGCGTGCAGATTAAAATTGAGATAAAGTGAAATTTTAGCAAAGAGGAAATTATTTAAATTCATTCTGCTTTTATTTTGAAAGTAAAAATGGTAATAAAAGCAAAATTTGAGGAAGGGCATTTTGTTCCGCTGGATAAAGAAGAATTGGAGCATTTAGACAGCGGAGAAATTGTTGAGATAGAAATAATTTCAGACGAAGAAGAATTCAGGTGGAAAGGAGCATTGAAGCATATTAAAAAAAGCTCTGTTGAATTACAGCATGAGATAAAGAATGTGTGGTGAGAATATATTTGATAGATACCAATATCTTTCTTGAAATATTGCTTGAACAAGAAAGGAGTAATGAATGTGAAAGATTGTTAAGAGGTATTAAGAATAGCAAGGTGTTTTTTTATGTTAGCTCTTTTACTTTACATTCTATTGAAATCTCAATGATACGAGAAGGAGAAGCAGTATTATTATCTGATTTCCTTAGATTTATTATTTCTAGCAAGATATAGAGAACTGCATGGCTTATGTCTTATTTATTTTGCAGTTCTCTATCTGGAAAACTGCGACGATATACGCTATAAGTTATGCAGTTATGCAGTTATCCATAATTAGACTTGATACTAATAATAGCGAGGAGCTGCATATTTTGAA
>CAYJQP010000047.1:0-6206 GCA_964372385.1 Candidatus Woesearchaeota archaeon
TGAATTTCTGCTAAAGTTAATGCTTTGTTCCATATAGCAACTTCATCTATTATTCCATTCCATGATGTAGTTGTAACATAGCTCGCTCTTAATGGATTTGTTTGAATCTGCGTGTTTCCACTCCATGTAGCAGTAACTCCCAAAACGCCGTCTACATATACCTTAACTCCTGTTGAATCAACAACTCCGACAACATGATGCCAGTTTGTGTCTAAGATTCCATCAACAAATGTTGCTGTATGCTTCACATTAGCTTGATCATAAACAATAAAATTAATATTTTCATTAACATCCCAATAAAGCTCAAACAAATCATTCCCCCCGCCTTTTGTTATTACAATATTCTTATCTCCGCCAGGATTATCAGCCATAGAAGTTTTCACCCAAGCAGCAATAGAAAACGCAGGAACATTCTCTATATAGTTTGGATCAGAAAATGCAATGTAATCATCAGCTCCGTCATAAGAGCATGCTTGATTAAACCTTCCAATAACAGAACAATCTGTATTTCCATTTAACACCCCATTATCATTATTTCCAGAGCTATCCAAAGCATTGCCATTAAAATGCCATAATCTCACTAAATTAGGATCTCCAGGAGTTATCTCGCCAGAACCTGCTCCAATAGGATAATAATTTGTAATTCCATCCCATGCGACATTATTTATTGTTCCTTGAGCTATGTCTAGATTCGATGTTACGCTAACTGTGTAGTCGTCTGTGTAAGAAGTAGGACCAAGAGCAAACTGTAAATCAATTACAAAATTTTTAAGAATGGGAATATTCAATCTATCAATCCTGTCAAATAATTTTTGAACTCTCGGCTTGTCAGGAAACGCGCTCAATATCCTAATAAAAAGAATGGAAAAAATAATAAATGATATTATAAAAACCAATAAAAAAATAAGAATAGAAAATCTTTTTACTCTAAAACCTCTTTTTTTCATAAATCTATATAAAAAAGAGAGTTAATAAAAATATCGGTAATCTCTTTATCGCTCTTTAAATAAATAAAATATATATTCGTATCATGCAAAAAAGAGAATCAAGACTTCAAGAAACAATATCTCCAACAAACTATAACATCTTCCTAGAACCAAATCTAAATAATTTCACATTCAAGGAAAAAGTAGAAATTCAAATTAATATAAAAAGACCAACAACAAAAATAATACTCAATTCATCAGAACTAAAAATAAAAAAAGCAAAAATAATCTATAATCAAATATACAATCCGAAAAAAAAGAAATCAAAAAAAGAAATCAAAAAAAATTATAAAAATAATTTAGAATCAATCCTAAAACAAATTTCCAAAGAATAAAATCAGAAACACTAAACAAAACTATAATTATCGTGAAAACAACAAAAAAACAAACAAGCTCCTCAACTACACCAAACCCTAAATAATGCCTATTAATTACAGTCTACAAATTTTTTTATCTTCGAAAAGTATTTTGTGACTTATTATCAAAGCTCTATTATTCGTCGATTAGAAAAATGTAGCCCACAACATATTTGAAATTAATAATTATGAATTCGTGTACTCATCAAAGCTTCCCTCTTTTTATTCATCTAAGTAAACAATTATTATATTACTTAAATATTTCTAACTTCATATCATCCTTAAGCTATTTCCCATAACTACCTGTCCTATATAATTATTCCATAAGATGTGGCAATTGCTAAAGAATCAGGATCTCTTTTTCTTAAAACTTTTTTAATACTTTTTAAAATTGCATTTTTTTATTTTTTGTCTGCTTCCAAAACAGTATTTCCTTTGAATAAAGAAAAGAGTATTAAATTAGAAGGAATAAAAAATATTTCAGCTGTCTTGTCTTTTAATGGGCTTGCTTCCCATGTAGCGTCATGATAAAATTCAAAGGGAAATTCATATCCTATAAAGCAGCTTTGCGGGTTTTTCTCAACAATAGATCTCCCTAAAGAAGAGGCAGCATCACATGCTCTCGCATAAATTACTTTGCCAGCTACTTTTTCTTCGTTTTCCCCTTCTTTCAATATAAATTCATTAAAGCTATTCCCATATACTTCAAATTGACTGCCATGTCCATTGATAAACAATAAATCATAAGAAAAAGCTTCTATAATTTTTTCAAATTCTGCTCTTGAAACTTCTTTGCCAGTCAGTTTTTTTACATTTATTGAATTTTTAATTGCTTCTTCAATTACAGGTTTAGAAAATTGAGATAAATATTCAGTTACGATATCATAACTTGGCAGAGTTACTATCATTCCCTGTTCATTCTACTTGGGCTAAGGCTTTCGTAATTTCCCCTCCAGCTAGAGATTTAATAAATAATAAATGCGATTTTATTATTTTCCGCCCTATCTCATCTCCTTTTTTAACATGCTCAATCATTTCTTGTTTAGACAAACTGCCATAACTCCCAATTGACAATCTTAATGTAGAAGGTACTTGCGCATCAATCCTGGCGAGAACTAATTCCTTAATTTCATCGCTTATAAATTAACTGCCCTGTTCTTTATTTTTGTTTTCTTTTCTCATATAATCTCCAACTCTATCATGGTTTTTAATATTTTCTTTCCTAAATCAGTATTGTCTTTTATTTCCAAATATGCAGTATTTCACGTATATGGTTTTTTATCTACAACTGCGATTATGTCTTCTCTTAAATCTTCTGGAATATCCGCATAAATACGTAAAAATTTTGCCCTTTTCTCTTCATTCATAATATATCAATATTAAATACGCTATTAAATATTTCTGAGTGGATATGTAAGCTCTATGAATGCAAAATCTCAACCCCTACCACACATCCCTAAATAGCAAATTGTCGTCTAACTATAGATAATTCTTTTGATGGAGTAGTTTCTGAAGAGTTATCTATCACGAGAATTCTGGACAAAAATTTACTCCAATTACCAGAATTCACGATAAAAAAGAAAAAACTCATTTATCCGACAACTAAAAGAAAAAACCAAATTCGCCTGCAACAAGCCTGCAACAAACTTCTCTTAACCAAAATTGATTCAATTTAAACTTCTTTAGCTACAAAGTGTATATTTTTATATCCTTGCTATATAGAAAAGTTTAAAAACACCAAATTCCTATATTTTTGATGTACGAATTAGAAGTTTCAGATAAGCTTTCGAAAATGCCTGTATTTTCTATTTCTGATTTGAATCAGATTATAAATAACAGAGATTATGCAAAAAAATTCCTTAAAAAATTATGCGGCGAAGGGAAAATTAGAAAGATAAGAAAAAATACCTACACTTTTCATAAAGATGATTTTATAATCAGCAGTTTTTTAGTCAAACCAAGTTATGTTTCTTCTGTTTCAGCTCTCTCTTATCATAAACTTATAACTCAGATTCCAAACGAAGTTTTTTGTGCTACTTTAAAAAAATCAGAAAACATAGGAAAAATTAATTTTTTTCATACAGATTATTTTTTTGGCTATAAAGAAGAGAATTACGAGAACTTCAGGATTTTGGTAGCAGAGCCGGAGAAAGCAATAATAGACTCTTTTTCTATTGTCCCCGTCTCTCTTTTTGAGGAAGCGATAGAAGAAATTACTGCTGATAAAATGATTATGTATTTAAAAAAAATCAGCAAAAGTAGTATAATAAAAAGAGTTGGGTATTTAATGGAAAAAAATGGGACGGATATTTACGAAAGTGTAAAAAGAATAATAAATTATAAATATGTTCTTCTTGATCCTTTATTGAAAAACAAAGGTAAGAAAAATAAAAAATGGGGTGTTATTGATAATACAAATGATAACTAAAGAGATTTTGTTGGAAATAGGCAGAAAAAAAGGGCTTACGAATAAGGAACACATAGAAAAAAATTATTTTCAGGACTTATTGCTATTTTATATATTCAAGAAAACAAATAAGTTTGTTTTTAAGGGGGGGACAGCATTGTATAAGATTTATGGCTTGCCGAGATTTTCAGAAGACTTGGATTTCTCTATACTTGAAGATATTAGCTTAGAAGAAGCTGAAAAAATTATTAAAGAGATTGCAAAAAATAACAATTATTTTAAAATAAAATCAGTAAAAAAAATTAAAGATTCCTTATTAATAAAAATTTCCTGTACTGGAATCTTGACAAGATACAATGCTTTAAGAGTAGACATAAATTTTAATAATAAACTGCTTAGAGGATTTGATGTTAAAAATTATATCTCTGATTATGTTGATATAAATCCTTTCTCCTTAAGAGTTTTGAAGATTGAAGAAATTATTGCGGAAAAAATCCATGCCCTTTTAAGCAGAGACAAAGCAAGAGATTTGTATGATTTATTTTTTCTGCTGAGAATTGCAAATTTTGATAGGAAGCTAACTGAAGAGAAATTAAAAATTTTCGGAAAGAAATTAGACAAAAAGCTTTTAGAGAAAAATATTTCTAATCTTGAAAGTGTGTGGACGAAAGAGTTAAAGGCATTTGTATTAAGTGAATTGCCGGATTTTAATGTTGTCAAAGATTTTGTGCTGAGCAAGATTCAAGGCTTTGTTAAAAAAGCCCTCAAAGAAAATTAATAATCCTGAAGACTAATGAAATAATTCAAAAAATACTTAAGCCCTCTCTCCCACAAATCCCTATGAAAAATAATCACCACATTATAAATTTATACCTCTCAAAAAAAGATGAAATCAAAAACCGTTTAAACAGCTTCAAAAATCTGTCAGAAGAACAGCAATTCAAAGAATTCCTTTTCTGTCTTTTAACACCACAAAGCAATGCGCAAAGATGCTGGCAGGCAGTTGAAGAGCTTTCACAACTTCAACAATTATCAGAAAACTCCATAAAGCAAATCCTCTCAACAAAAACAAGATTTCATCACACAAAAACAAAAAGAATTCTTGAAGCAAAAAATACCTATAAAAAAATCCAACCCCTTCTCAATACCAAAAACAAAAACAACGAAAGCAAATTAGAACTAAGAAACAGCATAGCAAAAACAGTCAATGGCTACGGGCTAAAAGAAGCCTCCCATTTCCTTCGCAATATAGGACATTCAGACAATCAAATCGCCATTCTAGATCGCCATATAATAAAAAATCTCTATAAAAATAAAATAATAAAACAGCAAAAAATCAAAAGCCAAAAACACTATTTAGAAATAGAAAAACTCTATCTAAATTTCGCAAACCAAGTAAAAATCCCGCCCGACGAACTTGACTTGCTCTGGTGGAGCGAGGAAAACGGCGAAATCTTCAAATAAATCAACATCTTTATAAAAACCCCTCGCCTCTAAAAACCATGACAAAAAGAGAGATAACTATCTGGGATGTAATAATATGGCTATGTCTTATCATTCTGATTTTATATGTTATTGCAAAATTAACAGGCCTCATTAACACTCCAGAATGGATAAATCTTCTGCCAATTATTACACTTATATTTTTTGCAGGCGCATTTTATCAGAAAATATTAGGATTTATGGACAGAGTATATAACCGCACAGATTATCTAAAAAATAATATGGAAATAATATCAAACAAACTAAATGAACACGATAAAAGACTTTTCAATATAGAAAAAAATCAAGAGACATCAAAAAGAAAATGAAAAAAACAATAGTAATCTCGCTAGGCGGCTCCCTCATCGTCCCGGAAAAAATAGAGCCGGAATTTTTAGAAAGATTCAGGCATGAATTAAGAAAGCACTATCAAAAATACAAATTTGTAATTGTATGCGGCGGAGGCACAATAGCAAGAAAATACATAACTGTTTTAAAAGCAGACAAGCAGACAAATAAAGCTCTTTCTCTTGCAGGAATTAGAACAACAAGAATGAACGCTCTTTTTGTAATGCAATTATTTGGAAAAGAAGCAAACGACACATTGCCAAAAAACATGAAAGACATTAAAGACAATCTTGCAAAAAATAAAGCAGTTATCTGCGGCGCACTAAGATTCTCAAAAAAGTCAACTTCTGACACAACAGCCGCAAAACTCGCTCACTTTCTAAAAACAGATTTCATAAACATCACAAATGTATCTGGTTTATATACCTCAAATCCGCAAAAAAATCCAAATGCAAAGTTAATAAAAAAAATCTCTTGGAATGAATTTGAAAAAAAAGCCTTGGAAAGAAAATTCAAGGCAGGCCAACATTTTGTCCTTGACCAGCAAGCCGCAATATTGATTAAAAAACACAAAATCCCAACTTATATTATCGGAAAAAGCCTATCAAACCTTGAAAAAATCCTAAA
>CAYJQP010000048.1:0-6168 GCA_964372385.1 Candidatus Woesearchaeota archaeon
CTGAAAAAATATAGACTTAAAACCTACCAACCAAAATCTAGATCTTAACATAAATCCTATAACTCTTCACATTTTTCGCTTGCCTGACAAGACAAGCCTCTCTAGGAATGGCTATTTCATCAAAAAAAACTCTCATCATTCTAACTATATCATGATTGCTGAAACTACTCATCACAAAACGTCCTGAATCGCGGCTGCAAACAAAGTCATAATAATCAACTCTTAACAACTTCTCTTCGCTGGTATAGACGTCATATCTGCCTCTATCAGTGTATCCTTCACATCTCTCAATAAAAATATTTTGAGGGCCGTCTCTCATTGCCAATTCTCCTACAAAATTTGGTATGTCTAAAGCATGCAAAGGCCTATGGCTTCTCAAAATATATTCAACATCTTTTTCTCTTAACATATATTAAATCAAAAACGAAAATTAATAAATTTATCTCATTTACAAAACAACAATCAACAATACTTCTTAAAAGAATGCTCTCCCTCGCCAATACTTTCTTTCCTCTTAGCCCTATGTGAATTAACCCTATGTGAATTAGCAATATGCGAATTAGAAGCCATTCTTGTGCTCAAAACCCTTATCTTATCCAGCTCCTGCTTGATAAAACTCTCTACTCTTTTGCTCATGCTAATCCCAAACCCCTTGCAGTAACTTGAAAATTCAGAATACAATTTTGCATCTAAATTAAATGTCCGTAAAACCTTCTTTCCCTTTGCGTCTTTCCCAGCCATATTAAATAAAATTAAATAACCTTAATAAACTTTTCTATACCTAAGATATTTCCATTAAAATCAACAATTGTTAAATAACCTTAAATAACAATAAAAATAGTTAAATAATATTATTTAACTCTCTTAATCTTCCCTGCTTTCGTCTCTCTTTTCCCGCCCACACTCAATCCGCTCAATTTATACAAAACCAATCCAATCAAACCCCCAATTAAATTATTAAACATATCCTTTTGCGTATCCCATTCGTCAGTATCTCCTGCCCCAACAAACAAAACCCCTTCTCCTTCTCCAACAGTTAATGCGCCTGCATATTCAAATAATTCATGAAATGCGCTAAATCCTAAAACTACTGCAATTATCGCTAAATACATAAACCATCCCTTATACGGCCCGACTAAACTATAAGTTCTATAAAGCATCAAAGCCGCGACAAATCCAAAATACCCATGAACATACAAATCATATTCCAATCCAAGATAATAATTCTCGTATGCCCCGAAAGTCCCAAGATTATGCAAAACTAAAAACAACGCCAGCAAAAAGAAATGAAGCGGATACAATTTTATTTTATCTCTAATAAAATAAACAGCCCACAGCAATCCAATCAAAAAAATAAAATCCCATTTGTAATGGCTATCCGTCGTCAAAGAATAAATCTCAAGCAAAACCAAAATCGCCGAAGTCACCCAGACAATTGCCTTGTTTGCTTTATCACCCATAATTAATACAATCCACACATCCTTATAAAACTTCTTAAAAATATATTGACGGAGGAGTGAGATTTCTTGAACCGTCCGGATTATAAATTCTCAATCCCTGTAAAACCTGAAACAAAATAACTAATCAAGCTCACAACACCTCCGATTAAAACTCCAATAAAAACCCCTTTCCTCTCTAAATATTTCCACATCCCAAAAATTCCCAAAACTCCTATAAAAACAGCAAAAAAAGTAAACTTCACCTCATAATAAAACAAAGAAGTGAACACAACTAAAATAACAATTCTTCCAGCGTATTCGTCAAGCCCTTTCCAAAACAATCCGAGAAAAAACAGCAAAACAACACCAAAAGTAATCTGAAACATCTGCAGGAAATTATCAGTCATCCAAACCCTAACTAAAACCAAAATCAAAAAAGGCCAGCTACCGAAAGCCATCAAATCCCTTAAAATTTCTTTTTTCCATTCAAATTCCATATAATAATTAAAAATTCAAACAATATTAATCTTTCTGTCTGCTTCTTAAAATTAACTCGCGTAAATGCCTAACTAACATTGGTTGACATGTATAAACTCCTTCAGACATACAATCAATTTGTCTCTCAATCCTCCTGATATGAACATTATAATCTTCAACATTCATATTTCCTAACATTACTGGACAATTGATAAGATAATCCTCCTCCAAGCTAATATGAAAAAATTCATGAATCAGTGATTTCACTTGCTCTTCTAATAAATCGTCATTGCGGACATCAACATCATATCTCTTTAAAGAAGGCATAACAGAAACAGAAGCTTGCCATGGCAAACCATGAATCATAGTGATATTTCCGCCACCTTTCCTAAAAAGATAATATCCTATATAAACTCCCATAAAATAATAAGAAACAGGTGTTAAATAGTTTTCCTAGTATAGCGAAAAACCTCAATAAAGAAAATTTTAAATACTACATAATAATACATAAGACTACCATGGAATCAATAAGTTTAAAGCTGGATGCAAAATTTCTAAAAGACTTAGAAAAAGTTGTAAAAAATAATAGATACTCAACAAAAACAGAATTCGTAAGAGAGGCAATCCGTGATAAAATAAATGAAATTGAAAAGAGAGAAATGTCAAAAAGTATCAATAAACTGTTCGGCTCTTCAAAACATAAAACTACAGATAAAAACTTGCACAAAGCAAGAAAAGAATTAATAGAAATATACGAAAAGAAATTCAAATAAGTTCATTTGGTTTTCTATAACGATATATATCTAGTAATTTATTAAAATGCCTATCTAAAGTTACCATAATTGCTCTATGATCTCTTGCAAGAATCGTATGTAAGCAGTCAAAAAGAGGCACTTTTCTCTTTTTCGATAAATCTTTTGCTCTTCTGAATTGTCTTTCGGTAGAATAAACATTTATCAAAATATTCTGAAATAGCTTAAAAAGTTCTTCAATTTCATACCTAGAATATCCCAAAGCAATCATCTCATTTTTAACAACCTCTGACAAAACAATCTTTCCATTATCATTAATAATCTTCTCTATCAACATTTTAGCCCAAGTTCCTTTCTTAATTTTTGGTTCATCTCTATTTTCAAAAAAATCCAGCCAAATTGAAGTATCAAAATAGTATCTATTTGACATCATCAATTCAAAAAACCACAACTTTATTAACCTTCCATCTGCTTCATAAAATATGTTAGAAAAACTTTCAAATGTCCTGAAAAGAACAACAGACAAGATAGCCAATGCCATATTTCTTGACAAAGCATTAGTAGATTCAATAGTCAAAGACTTGCAAAGAGCATTGATAGAAGCGGATGTCAATGTCCAATTAGTTTTACAAATCACGCAAAAAATAAAGCAATCTGCCCTAGACGAAAGAATCAAAGGCCTGCAAAAAAAAGAGCACATGATAAAGCTCTTGCATGACGAACTTCTCTCGCTTCTCGGAGAAAAACGCGAACTCTCTCTCGCCAAGCAGACAAAAATAATGCTCGTTGGCCTCTACGGCTCCGGAAAAACAACGACAATTTCAAAATTGGGCTCATACTATGCAAAGCGCGGAAAAAAAGTCACTGCTCTCGGCCTTGACATCCATCGCCCCGCAGCATCCGAACAGTTAGAACAGCTCGGGAAAAAAATAAACATCTCAACTTTCACAAATAAAAAAGAAAAAAATCCTGAAAAAATTTACAAATCATTTGAAAAAGAACTAAATAAATTTGACATAATTTTAATTGACACAGCCGGCAGAGACGCCTTAGACGAAGAATTGATAAAGGAAATCAAATCATTAAACAAACTAATCAAACCAGATGAAATTCTACTAGTAATGCCGGCAGACATCGGCCAGTCAGCGAAATCTCAAGCCCAAAAATTCAAAGAAGCCCTTAACATAACTGGCGTAATCATAACAAGAATGGACTCTACAGCAAAAGCGGGCGGAGCTCTAACAGCATGTGCAGAAGTCAAGGCCCCTGTCGTCTTCATAGGAACTGGCGAAAAGCCACAAGACTTGGAAACATTTGACCCAGAATCCTTTCTATCAAGACTTTTAGGTCTAGGAGACTTAAAAACACTGATGGAAAAAATTCACTCAATAACAGACAAAAAACAAATAGAAGAACAGCAAAAAAGACTGCAGGAAGGAAAATTCACTCTGAAAGATTTGCAGACACAACTGGAATCAATGGAATCTCTCGGCTCATTTGACAAAGTTCTTTCGCTAATACCTGGTTTAGGAAAAGCAAAAGAAAAAATCCCTGTAGAACAACTTGAAACACAGCAGGAAAAAATAAAACGCTGGAAACACGCCATAAATAGCATGACGCAGGAAGAAATAGAAAATCCTGAAATACTTGAAAAACAAACATCAAGAATTGCAAGAATTGCGAAGGGCTCCGGCACATCAACTTCAGAAATTCGCATGCTAATAAAGCAGTATAAAATGCTTAACGAGTTAATAAAATCCCAGTCTATAATGCAAGAAGGACAATTAGATCAAAAAACTATCATGAAATTTGCAAAAAAATTCGGCAAGAAAATGCGGTTTTAACCATCAAAAAAACAAGGATAAAAAACTTATAAACCTTTAAAGAACCTTGCAAAAATAGAAAAACATTATCTTAACACTTGAAACATTTTATCATTATTCATGATGTATTGTCATTGCTAATGATATTCAACTATTTTTTATGGAAAGTTGAATTATAACAACAGACTGAATAAATTGAGCAAAATGTCTGTTGTTATATCGGGAGGCATAAAAGCCATGCTCAATTATTTATGTCTCACATTATATTCAAACTTCTCTTTACAAATCCATCTAACAAAAAACCTTTAAATCCTCTCCTGCTTACATATATCAACATGGAAAAAATAATTGCACAAGGCGCAGAAGCTATAATAATTCAAAAAAATAATCAAATATTAAAACGTAGAATAAAAAAATCTTATCGCCTTCCTGAATTAGACGAAAAAATCAGAAAGCAAAGAACGAAAAAAGAAGCAAAAATATTAGAAAAGGCATCAAAACTTATTCCTGTCCCAAAACTTCTCAAGCTGAACGAAAAAACAAAAGAAATTTCAATAGAATATATAAAAGGAAAAAAACTTTCAGACTATCTTGACTCTCTGGATTATCAAAAAATCTGCAGACAAATCGGAGAGCAAATTGCAATTCTGCACGACGCAAATATAATTCACGGCGATTTAACAACTTCTAATATGATAATGCAGGAAAAAACAAACAAGCTCTTCTTTATAGACTTCGGTCTCGGCTTTATCTCATCAAGAATTGAAGACAAGGCAGTTGACTTGCATCTAATAAAAGAAGCATTGGAAGCAAAACATTTCAAAATAGCAGAAAAATGCTTCAAGATAATTTTAGATGGCTACAAAATTTCTAAACAGAACGATGAAGTCATACAAAGATTAGAAAAAGTAGAAAAGCGAGGAAGATACAAACAACAATACTAAAAACTTAAAAACTCTCTGTCTTCTTTATCAATAAAGCCCTGTAGTATAGCGGTCAAGTATGGCGGCCTTTGGCGCCGCAGACCCAGGTTCAAATCCTGGCAGGGCTATTTGGGACTATATGTTTCAACTGTCAGTTTGTGAATTCCTTCAGCTTGTCTAAAGAACATTTATAGTTTCTTAACTCCTAGAACTTCTTTTCTAAAAAAGTTGTAGATCGTGTCCTAGCAGGGCTATTTGATATCAAGCAAAGCAAGATATCATAAATTCTGCTAAGAATTGTGCATGCGCAGACAACTATTGCAAAGCAACAGCATTTGTATTTTTTGGAGTCAGCAGAACCTTTTTTCTAAAAAGGTTTGCTATTCACAACCGAATATCAAATT
The DNA here is from genome assembly GCA_964372385.1 of Candidatus Woesearchaeota archaeon. Lineage (GTDB taxonomy): Archaea > Nanobdellota > Nanobdellia > Pacearchaeales > GW2011-AR1 > JAUSIK01. Next base: position 5,819 of record CAYJQP010000048.1, read on the forward strand.
TCTACAAAAACACTTTCTTATTCAAAATCATAAGTAGTCTTCTTGATTTCTGCAAGATAGATATTGCAAAAAAGTTAATGCAGAATATGTATCGCTCTTGTCCTTATTAAATACAGTCGCCCTGCTCTCAATGAAAATTGAATCTTCAAGGACATGAAATGTATGGAGTATGCCGGGACTAATAATGACTTCTGTTTTTGGCTCTATAATCTGTTCTAGTCTATTCTCTCCGTCATATGCTTCTAAGCTCATATTTCCTGAAACAAGAAAAAATCTTTCTGGATTCTTAGACAAATCCTCGCCTTTATGATATACAAAGTGAATCAAATAATTGAGCAAAATGTCACTTT